>JBILOA010000126.1:0-5786 GCA_044374735.1 Pirellulales bacterium
GGATGTCGAGGGTTCGAGTCCCTTCGCCCGCTTCTTTGGAGTTCGTCCCTCGCCGGCGTCCGGCCTTGCCTCCGGGGATTTCGCCATGCGCGATCGGAGCCGCCGAGCCTTCTCGCTCGTCGAACTGCTGATCGTCGCCACCATCGTCTTCCTGCTGGTCGGGATTTCCCTGTCAGGCTTGCAGGCGGCGCGGGAGTCGTCCCGCCGGCTCTCGTGCGCGGCCAATCTCCGCGAACTCGGTCTCGGCTTGCTGCATCACCACCAGGCGCTCGGCGTGCTGCCACCTTCCTGGGGAGGCCCCGACAGCACGTGCGCGCTTGCGTGGGGTTCTCCGCCAGCAGTCAAGCCTTTTCCATTTCCAGGAGTCGGGCTCGCCAGCGGGTTTGTGACGTTGCTTCCTTCCATCGGCGAGTCCAACGTGTGGGCAGCGATTGAATCGGCTCAATGGCCGTTCATTCACCATGGCGTCTACGCATCCGCTCGCATCACCATGTTGCTCTGCCCGTCAGACCCGGCGCCGAGGTAGCCTCGCTAGCTCTTCCCTGAACGCGTCGCACGGCACCTTCCACGGCATCCGGCATGGATCACTTGTCGTTTCCCGCGCCCCCCCTCCGGCAGCTGACTGACGCGCGACCCGTCGCCGCCCTGGCCCCCTTGAACGGTGAGCGGCCGGGTTCGCCGCAGCCGCGGGGCGGCTAGATGTCGACGACCTGTTGGTCGCGGGCAAAAAACGAGTCCTTGAACCGCTGCTGGCAGGCCTTTTCCATGCCGCGCAGCATCTCGTCGTCATGAGCCGGGTCGTGGTGCGTCAGGGCGAGCAGCTTGACGCCCGCCCGCTCGGCCACCTCGCAGGCCTGCTCCCAACTGCTGTGCCCCCAGCCGCGATGCTTCTTGAGTTCCTCGGACGTGTACTGGGCGTCGTGGATCAGCAGGTCCGCGCCACGCGCCAAGTCGACGATCCGCTCGTCGATGACGCCATCCGCGTATTCGATGTCGGTGCAATAGGTGACGATTTTTCCATTCTGTCCCTCGATCCGGTAGGAGTAGGCCCCGCCGGGATGATTGTGGAGGACGCCGAGCACGCGGGCCTCATGCCCCGGCGGCGGAGGCAGCGGTGTACCGACCTCGGGCACGTCGTCCTCTCCGAGGGCGTCGACGGAGGGTTGCTTGAAGGTGAACGTCGCCCCCATCTGATCCAGGGGGACGGGGAAATAGGTATCTTCCATCTGCCGGGCGAACACCGACCTCAGGCTGCATTGAAAGCGATTGAGTCCCATGGCGGTGACCACGAAGTGCCGGGTGGGATCGTACGCCGGCGCGAAGAAGGGAAACCCCTGAATGTGGTCCCAGTGAAAGTGGGAAAACAGCATGAAGACGGGGCGGCGGAACCGTTCTTCGGAGCTCGCCACCATCTCCTTGCCCAGCTGCCGGATACCGGTGCCTGCGTCGAGGATGCCGACCCGGTCCGGTCCGTCAATCAGGACGCAGGATGTGTTGCCGCCGAAGTGCTGAAATCCAGGTTCGCACACGGGCGTCGAGCCGCGGGTGCCGTAGAACTTGACATTCATGGTGTTGGACCGGGGCCGACGGCCACCGCGGCGCTCCAAAAACGGGAGCACACCCTCCGCGTGACGCCGCGTCAGTGTAACGCCGGCGGCAGGCTGGACTAGGAAACTGCCCTCGCGAGCCGCCACAATCCCGGCTCGTCATTCGCCCTCGGGAGCCACCCATGCGATCGGAGTCGGCAGGGATCACGCAGACCGGAACCCACCGCAGCGCCGGCCGCGGCACGGATCCGACGGCTGTGCCGGGCGTGCTCGTGATCCTGGGGGCCTCGGGCGACCTCACCAAACGGCTGCTGATGCCGGCCCTCTACAACCTCGCCTGCGACGGCCTGCTGCCGCCGGAGTTCGCGGTCATCGGCATGGCCCGGCGTCCGCTCGACACGACCGCGTTTCGCGAGCAGCAGCGGCAGGACATCCAGCGGTTTCACACCCGCCGCGAATTCGACGCCGACCGGTGGGCTTGGCTGGAGTCGCGGCTCCACTACACGTCGGGCGAGTTCGGCGATCCCGAGGCCTATGCGCGGCTCCGCGATCGCGTGCTGGCGGTCGGCGGCGACTGCGGCGCCGCGGGCAACACGCTGCTCTACCTGGCCATCTCCCCCGAGTTTTTCCAGACGGTCAACGCCCTGCTCGACGGCGCCGGATTCACGCAGCTCCCGGGCCGCCGGAAAATCATCGTCGAGAAGCCGTTCGGCAAGGACCTGGAGTCGGCCGTGGCACTCAACCGCTCGCTGCTGACCCACTGGCGCGAAGACGAGATCTATCGGATCGACCATTACCTCGGCAAGGAGACGGTGCAAAACCTGCTGGCCTTCCGGATGGCCAACGGGATGTTCGCGCCGCTCTGGAACGCCACGCACATCGACCACGTCCAGATCTCCGCCACCGAAACCGTGGGGGTGGAGACCCGGGGCGAGTATTACGACAAGACGGGCGTGGTCCGGGACATGATCCAGAATCATCTGATGCAGATGCTGGCGTATGTGTGCATGGAGCCCCCCGCGTCGCTCGAGCCTGCCGCCGTGCGTGACGAGAAGGCACGGCTGCTCCGGGCCGTGCGGCTGTTCGACCGCGATTCGGCCGCGCGGGACTGTGTTCGCGGGCAGTACGGGGCCGGCACGAAGGCCGACGGATCGCCCGCGGCCGGCTACCGCCACGAGCCGAACGTCGGTCCGGAATCGAACACCGCCACCTACGCCGCCTTCAAACTGCACCTCGACAACCCGCGCTGGGCCGGGATGCCCGTCTATCTGCGATCGGGAAAATCCCTTTGGAAACGGGGGACCGAGATCGTCGTGCAGTTCAGGCCGCAGGCGGGCGACGGCGGTGAGCCGAATCTGCTGATCTTCCACATCCAGCCCTTCCAGGGCGTCGAGATCCGGATGCAGGCCAAGCGGCCCGGCCCGGCCTTTCACCTGCAACGGGCCGGCATGCGGTTCGACTACGCCGAGACCTTCGAGGCGGCGCGGGGCACCGGGTACGAGGTGCTCCTGTACAGCGCCCTGAACGACGATCCGACGCTCTTCTCCCGCACTGACTTCGTCGAGGATTCCTGGCGGATCGTGCAGCCGGTGCTCGACCTCTGGAAAGACTCGCGGGCCGCCGACTTCCCCAACTACCCCAGCGGCACGTGGGGCCCGCTGGCCGCCCACGCCCTGCTCGCCCGCGACGGACGCCGCTGGCACGAGTGCCTGACCCGCGACGTTCTGCTGCGGAGCACGTTCTTTGCAAGCGCGCCGGCGGTGCTGCTCAACACCCTCGCCCTGGCCTGCCAGCCCCGGGCGGTCGAGGCCGGAGCGACCGTCATCGAGCGGGGCGAATGGAGCTCGGACTTGTACGTGGTCTGTCGCGGGGAACTGGAGGTGATCGGCGCCGGCGGGGAAAGGCTGGGGCTCGTCCGGGTCGGGGAGTGCTTCGGCGAAATGGCCCTGCTCGACGGCCGACCTCGCAACGCGACCGTGCGGGCGGTCTCGCCGTGTGATCTCCTGGTGCTCGCCGCCGCGGACTTTCGCCGGATCGTGGATGACTTTCCCCAGGCCGAGGCGGAGTTTCGCCGGGTCGCCACACAGCGCCGGTAGGACGACGGCTGCGTCCGGTCGCCGCCGTCAGGGCCGGTGGAGCACCCTTGGGCCATCGGTGCCGTAGGCGCCCACGCCGCCCTGGTAGCGGCGGCCGTGCCACCACTTGAGGTTCGTGTGCTTCGGGATGATCAGCCCGCTGTAGTCGGTGCCCCAGACTCCCTCGCCAGGCCGCCGCTCGTCAGCATGCCGGCTCTTCGCCCGCGCTCCACCGCCGACGTAGTAGCCCTCTTCGTGCGGGGATTCGGTCGGCTTCGCCAGCGGCGAGATGCATTGCGGATTGCCGGCCCGCTGGAACTGATCGCCCTGGAAGTGCTTCCGCGCGGTGGCCGGTCGGCCCATAGGCGGAGTCAGGTCGCGGCCCGGAGCCTGTGGCAAGCAGCAGCAAACGGCGATCGCGGCGACCATGAGGCGGCGCCGGCCCGGAAGTCTGCGCATGGAACCCGTGATCCCCTGAAGCGGTTGTCCCGAAGCCCGTCTTCTACCCATTCGATCGGACCGGAATCTGCACCGACTCCCATCCATTCGCCCCAAAGCCCGTGTGCTGTGCAGACTGCCCGAAAGGACGCCACCCGTCGACAAAGAAGTCAAACTCCGCCTCGTCCGCAAAGCCGATAAATCCGGCAAAGTCCCGCGGTGCGGAGATGCCCGACAGGGCTGCGCCCCCCAGCAATGATCCGCACTTCTCCACAACGCGGTCGCGCCGCGCGGGTGCACGGCGCACGCCTCGCCTGGATCCTGTGCGGCTGCGTGATCGCCTCCACCGGCATTGCGCGGCGGGGCCAGTCGTCCGAGCCCCTCGGGGGTGACCCGTCCCCGGAGCGTGGTCCGCTCCTGGAGCAAGCCTACGACACCGGTGCGATTCCGGGACCGCTCGCAACGCTGGATTGGTCGCACCGGTTTCGGCCCGTCGACGCCCAGCCTGCCACCACCCCGGCCGGGAACGCGGTCGCCGTGGCGGGATTCGACGCGGAACCGCTGGTGCTCGGCGGGTTCGATGGCTTCGCTGCGCAGGCCCAGGAGGAACTGCCCGCGCCCATCCGCGGGCCACCGATCCTCGAGCCGCCGGCGGAAAATCCGTTCGATCTCGCAGGGGAGCGGCCGATCGCCGATCCCCTCTACCGCTATCCCGTCTACCCGACGCCGGGATTTTCCGGCGCTTCGAGCGTGCTGCCGAGCGAGCGGCAGGAGAACAGCCACTTCGTGCCCATGGAGGATCGCTGGCGGATTGGCAGCCCCTCCTGGGATCGCTACGGCCGTGGCCATCCGCGGCTCGACGACTATCCCTACGCCTTGGGCAACGCCTTCAATCCCTACACGCAGAACCTGCTCAAGGAGGATTTCCCGATCATCGGGCAGCACACCTTCTTCGACATGAAGGGGATCAGCCGCACCATCACCAACTTTCGCCAGGTTCCCACGCCAGACACGCCCTTCGAGTCGACGCCCACGCCCGGCCAGGAAGACTTCTTCGGCAACCCGAACGGGTTCCTGTTCCTGCAGTACTACACGCTGTCGTTCGAACTCAACCACGGCGACAAGACCTTCAAGCCCAACGACTGGCGGCTGAAAATCTCCCCCGTCTTCAACCAGAACTACCTCGAGGTGTACGAGTTCGGGGTGGTGCGGCCCGACGTCACGAAGGGCACGCGGCGTTACCGCGGGTTTGCCTCGCTCGAAGAGTGGTTTCTCGAGGTCAAGCTCGCCGACCTGAGCCCCGACTACGACTTCCTGTCCGTTCGCGGAGGCTCGCAGCCGTTCACGAGCGATTTCCGCGGCTTCATCTTCAGCGACCTCAACCGTGCGATTCGCCTGTTCGGGACCCAACAGGCGAACCGTGACCAGTTCAACATCGCGATCTTCGATCAGCGCGAAAAGGACACCAACAGTTTTCTCAATTCCTTCGACGACCGCGGCCAGGACATCCTGATCGCCAACTACTACCGCCAGGACTTCATCTGGCCCGGCCACACGGTCCAGACGAGCTTCCACTACGACTATGACCAGGCGAGCCTGAAGTATGACAAGAACGGGTTTCTCGTCCGGCCCGATCCGGTCGGGCTCGCCGAACCCCACGAGGTGAATGCCTGCTACTTCGGGATCGCGAACGACGGGCACATCAACGAGCTCAACATCTCGAGCG
>JBILOA010000127.1:0-5781 GCA_044374735.1 Pirellulales bacterium
CACGACGTCGACCACGAGCGGATCCTCGTCAGCGACGCGGGCAAGCCCTTCCAGATCCTCGGCCGGTCCACGATCGGCTTCGTCGCGCAGTCGATCCGGGCCACCGACATCCTCTGGGACCGCGTCTGGCAACTGGAGCGGGAGAATTTCGGCGACCAGAACGGGTTTTTCTTCGCACCGATCACGCGGGTGGTCGATCCCGCGGACGACCCACACGCGCTGCACCCTGCAGTCCAGCGGGTCGTGTCGACGCTGCGGACCGACCTCGACCGGTTCAGCGACCTCGAGGTCGCGGCCCTCGTGCGGCACGGCTTCGAGGTCACCCGCGCCACCCATCGCCACCTCGCCGACCGCAGCGATGTGCCGGTGCATGACGGCCCCGCCTGGGATCCGCTCCCCGGTCGCCATGCCCTCGACGCCGTGGCCACCGCGCCGCCCTCACCCGACGGTGACGCCGCGGCGCAGGGCACCGCCCGCACCGGCGGCACCTGCCCGACCGCCGCCGTCGCCGCCGCACTTCGCCGCGGCAGCCGCCGCCGCGTCTGGAGCACGCTGTTCGATCCCCGCGACTGGCCGACCTGGATCTATGCCGCCCTGGCGGCGGTGCTCTTCATCTGGCTGCCGCTGCGGCTCTACCGGATTCACCGCCACGCGGAGATCCTCGCCGGGGTGATCGACTCGATCGCCAAGGGAGATCCCGAGATCCGACTCGTACTCGATCTCGTAGACGGCGACCCGTCGGCCTCGTGGGCGAAAGTGCCGGTGACCACGGCCACCGAGTCGGCGGCCACGACCGACTTCAGCGGCGTCGACATCCTCGCCTTCACCCGAATCGTCGACCTGCGGCAGGCCGTGGGGCGCACGGACGACCCTGTCACGATCCGCGACCGGATGCTATTGCGGTTCAACGATGCGAAGGCCGCGAGTCGCCACCTCGTGTTTCGCTCCCTCCTGCCGGCCGACGACGTCGACTTTCGGCAACCCCCGACGCAGCCGCCGCTCTCGATCGCGCGGGTGGCGACGGCCGGACAGCGGGCCCATCTCGAGGTGCGTTGCGACCTGCCCGGCGTGCCGGCGGACGAGACGGTTCCCCTGGAGCTGACCACGTCGTTCCGTTCAGGATTGTTCGCCCAAGGCCGAATCCCGTTCGACCTCCTCTACCCCGCCGACCTGGTCACGATCTGGGTCCTCTTTCCCCAGGGCCATCCCTACCGCAAGTACGAGCTGGTTCGGTATCCGGAGGGCGCGCCCGAGGCCGCCGAGCCGATGTCGCCGCGATACACGATCGACCATCCCTTCGGTACGCTGATCGGCTGGTCGGTGATCAAGCCCGAGCCGGGCAACGTCTATGAGTGCCGCTGGAAGAACGACTGAGGAGCCGGGGATGCGACGCACGATCGAGTCCTGGGCACGCCTGACGGCATGGCTCTCCGGCACAGTGGCCGGCTGCCTCGCAGCGGCGGCCGACCCGGCGCCCGCCGTGGCCGCCCAGCCGAGCCTGCTGGTGGCCAAGGCCCGGGCCAGTGAACTCGACGACCGGGCCCGGCCGCACCCCGAGATCGACTTCGTATTCGACAAGGATGGCAAGCCCGAGGACCTCGAGCACGCCGCCGTGGACACGCGGGTGGCTCCGCAAGGAAAACTCGTCGTCTGGCTGATGGCCCACAACGGCCCGCTGTTCGAGCGGCTGGCCTCCTACGGCCTGCACGTGGTCCAGCCCCACTACGCCAACAAGTGGTTCGCGATCGTGAAGCCCACCGACCGCATGGCCCGCGGCCTGGTGCGGCTCGAGGCGGCGACCGGCCGCGACGTGAGCGACCAGGTCGTGATCCCCGAGCCCGACGGGATGATGGAGCGGACCCGCATTTTTGTGAGTTGGCTCGACCGCGAGCAGCCGCAGGGCCGTTGGGGACAGTTTCTCTCCGCCGACGGCAAGGGCGTGCAGTGGGAGAAGGTGATCGTCGCGGGCGCCTCGCATGGGGCGACCACGGCGGCCCGGTTCGCCAAGGAAGTCCGCTGCGACCGCGTGGTCATGCTCTGCGGCCCGCGAGACCAGGATCAGGACTGGCAGTCGATGCCCTCGGCGACGCCGGCCGAGCGGTTCTTCGGCTTCTCGCACGTCCTCGACGACGGCTGGATTGGCCACCACTACTGCCGGTCGTGGGAACTGCTGGGGATGGCGAAGTTCGGACCGATCGTCGACGTGGACGCCACGCAGCCCCCGTATGGCAACACGCGGCGGCTGGTCTCCGCCGCCGACGTGCAGGGCGACCGCAAGAAGGCCCACGGCGCCGTCCAGCCCGGGGGCAACGCCCCGAAGGGCCCCGACGGCCGAATGCTCTACGAGCCCGTGTGGGAGTATCTCTTCACGCATCCGGTCGATGCGGTGGGCGAGCTAGTGCCTCCCGACCCGGGCTGCCGGGTCACGGAATAGCCGTCGCACACCGCTCCGCCAGCCTGCTCGTTGGGGCTGCGCTCCCCCGCCTCCTGGCGATCGAGGCTTGCCCGGGCCACGCGGGGCTGGCAGTCATCGGTGCCGATGCCACGCCGCCAGCCCGGCGGCCGTCAGGGCGCACCCCGCGGCTGCCGCAGATCGTGACCGAGGTTGTCGAGCACGACGTGCACGAGATCCTCCGTCGTATCAGCCGACACAAGCAGAAAGCAAAACAGCATCTCGTCGAGCGTTCCTTCGCCCCAGGTCACGCGTCGGGGCGGCGACGATGGGTTCGACGGGTTGGCGGCGGAGTTGTCGAAGACGGCGTCCACGATCAACTCCGTGCCCGCGGGAAGCGAGAACGGCTTCTGGAAGTGGTATTCGTCCTGCCAGGCATAATCCCAGGACGGGATGTCGATCAGCGATTCGGAACTGCCGTCGGGCAGCACTGCCCGCACACGCGCCGCGCTGCCGAGCAGGTGCATGTGGGGCACCACGCCCACCACGGTCACCTCGCGGGGCAGACGGTAGCGGGCCGAGGCGGAGTAGTCCGCGACTCCTGCCGGGATGTCGAGCGCGTAGTTGGCCAGCCAGATGCTGGCAACGAGTCGCTGGCGGTCGGCGACGATCGTCGCCGTCGCCTCGGGAACGAAGAACAGGCCGATTTCCGACCGGTCGACACGCTCCACGCCGTCCGGATGGTAATGCACCTGCACGACGAGGTCCGAGCCACGCCGCAGGAACCGACCGCGACCCCCCGGCAGCCGGCGCGGCGTGTTGCCCGCCGACCAGCCGCCCAGCGCACCGCTCGGCAGGAAGCCGGGGCCGCCAAAGCCCTCGTACCCGGGGCTTGGATCGGCAGCGTCGAGTTGACGCGCCTTTGCTGACTCGTCGAGGAAAAGGACGGCATGGTGAACCACCCGCCGGTCGCCAGGGTGAAACTCGATCGCCGCGACGACCTTGTCCTCGGGCAAGTCGAGCGGAATGACGAAGTTGCGAAACACGTCAGGACCGGTCGCCGGGACGGTGAATGGCTCCGCCATGCGGACCACGAGGTCGGGTACGCCGAGTTGCCAGCCCTTGGCGAACTGCGGCGCGGGCGGCAGGTCCGCCACGTCGCCCGGCGGACACCCGGCGGCAGCCCACCGGGCGAGGCGGTCGATCTCTTCGTCACGCAGCCAGCGCTCGCCGATGAGCGGATGTTGCGTGTCGGGCCGCGGCGGCCAGGGCGGCATCAGCCGCTGCCGTGTCACCTGCGCGATCATGGGCGCCACGGCGGCCGCCTCCGCTGCCGTCGTCAGGGGAAACGGCGCCGCTTCGCCGGGTCGATGACACGTCTGACAGCGTGACTGCACGATGGGTGCGATATCGCGGGCATACGTCAACGGGGCGTTCGCCACCGACGGGGAAGTCGCCTCGAGCACGCAGCCCACCGAGGCGACGAACGACACCGCAGGGGCCTCACCCCGTGACAAGGCGGCGATCGCCTCCTCCAGATAGTGGTGGCGCACCATCGTGCGCCGCCGGCCGACCGCGGCGAACGCGTCATCGATCGCGCCCCGGTACACGAGCGTGCCGGCGGCGTCGAAGAGAAAAGCCTCGGGGACATGCGTCGGCCGGAGCACCCGCCGCAGGTCCCCGGAAGCGTCGAACAGGATCGGCAATCGGCCGGCCCGTTCGGCGAAGTGATCGGCGGCCGCGCGGCGCGTGACGTCCGGATCGGAGATGACTCCAAAGCAACGGATCGACTCCGCCGGCCGCGCGCCTTCGCGTTCGCCTGCTCCGCCGGGCGTGGTCACCGCAGCCGACAGTCGTCGCGCGAGGGCATCGAGCCGCGGCAGTGCCTCGTTCGCGATCGGGCAGGTCGTGGACAGGAACACCACCGCCGTCGCGGCTCCAGTGTTGCGACCCCCGTCGAGTTGCCATGATCGGCCGTCCAGATCGGTCAGGGTCAGCCGTGGCAACACCGGGGCCTGCTCGGCCGCGGCGTGACCGGACACCGTCAGCATGAGCATGAAGATCAAGACCGGTGCGATCGGAGTGGGCGGCGGTCGGCGGCTGGCCGAGCCCCGTCGTCCCGCGAGCGGCACCGTCCCGCACGACCACCGCATGATCAAGCACCTCCACAACCTGGGTCTGTCCGGGTTCGACGAGCCCCTTCGGTGGGACAATAGCCGACCCTCACCCGCCGGGGCCGTTTGCCACGAGCAGCGCCCGGGCCGCGGCCGCGATCGCCGGCCGATCAGCCTCCTCCACGAGCTCGAGCAGCGGCAGGAGCGGCCCCGTGGCGGCGATGCCTGCCGCGGCCACCGCCTCGTGGAGCACACGGATCGGGTTGATCGCGTTGCGGAGATCCTCGAGCGGCTCGAAGATCCGCCGGATCCGCTCGGCCTCGTCCCAGCGGCCCGCGACCGCCGCCGAGAGCAGCCGCTGCGAGAGCCGCGGGGCCACGCAGCCGCAGCCGGTCGTGAAGCCGCCCAGACCGAAGTCGCGGAGGTGCACGATCGCCGGCTGCTCGCCGATCCCGCTGATCACCAGACGCGGATCGACCAGGCCCACGAGCTCCTGGAGGTAGGGGTCGTGGGCCGGATCGGGCCGCACGGTCGCATACTTGATCCCGCTCACGAGCCCGTCGTTCACGAGGCCAGCCACGTCGGTCGGCTCGAGAAAGCCGTCGTGCTTGATGTAAACCAGTGCCGGCATCCCCGCCGCCTCGGCAAACTGCCGGATGCCGGTGGCCACGCCGCCGCTCGTCGTGACGCCCTGTTGCGGCAGGACCATCGCCGTGGGGAAGCGCGAGCCCCGCAGGATCCGCGCGTGCTCGAGCAGCAAGCCGTAGGTCGGACCGGCGGCGGGCACCACGAGCGTGTCGGGCCCGGCGGTCGCCGCGAGAAGCGTCAGCAGCGGCTCGTACTCCGCGAGCGGCAGGTGATAGACGTTGGCGTTGCCCCCGTAGAGGAGCAGCCGGACACCCCCGGCCTCGATGTGGCGGATGATCGCAGCGTTGGCGACGGCATCGATCCGGCCATCAGCGCCGCGAGCCAGCGGCGGCACGGCCATGACGGACTGGCGGAGGTGATCGAAGGTGAGGGGTGACTGAGTCATGGGGCATCGATCCGGATCTCAATGTCCTTGAACGCCACGTCCATGTCCATGCCGCCGTGCAACTGCAAAGCGATCACGCCCGTGCGGCGGCCGGGGTCGTTCTCCAGCCGGGAAGTCTCGCGGCCGTTGACGAGCACCGTGACGTTCGGCCCTGCGGCTCGGATCTCCATCGTCGCCCACTCGCCCGGCGTGTAGTTTTCCTCGATCACCGGCGCTGGCGGCTTCGTCACCCAGCCGCGGCC
>JBILOA010000128.1:0-5761 GCA_044374735.1 Pirellulales bacterium
ATAGGAGCAACGCGGCCGCCAACTGCGAGCCTGAATACACCCGACCGCGCCGGCGGTCAGATGTTCTTCAGCGGCCGCTTGGGCTGCGGCGGGGCAAGCATCCGCTTCTTGTCGTCAACCGGGTTCGGATTCCCGTTGCCGTTGCCCGGCTTCGGGGCGTTCACGCCGGTGTAGGTCTCTTCCCACGAATAGCCGAGCGGGCTGCGGAGCTCCTCGGCGGCCATCTGCGCCCAGGGCGTGCCCGGATGCTCGGCCACCACGCGCCGGAGCACCTCATCGGCCTGCTTGGCCAGCCGCTCCGTCTGCGACCCCACCTGCGACACGTCGTCACTCGGATTCAAGATCCAAGTGTCGTTCTTCGGATTCTTGAACTTCATGCCCGCCTTGGCCTGGGCCAGCATGATGTTGTAGGCGTTGGTGCGAACCTTCACGGCCAGCACCCGGCCCAAGGCCAGATCGAAGCCGGCCTGCCACCGCTTCTCCTCCGGAGCGATCTTCGCCCGGTCGGGAACACCGGCCGCCAACGTCCCATAGAGGGCGTCGATCTTCGGCTCGAGCACCGCGGCCTTCTTTTGCGCCTCGCCGAGCAGCAGGGCCAGCTTGCCGTCGTCTTCACGCGGGAAACGCATCGTGGGCGCCTCCATCGGAGTGATCTGCGCGGCCTTGGCGGCCGCCACCAGCGATGCCTTGGCCTTGTTGGCGGCCAGCATCTTGTCGACCTGGGCCTGCGGCAAATAGTCGGGCCGGTAGTCCCGCATCACCTTGGAGTCGAAGAAATACCGCAGCTGCGACGACATCGCGGCCGTGGCCGAGTCGCTGACCCGGCCCCGGGCACCCCGATTGGCGTGAACGGCGAAGTAGATGCCCCCGGTCTCCGCACACAGTTTCGAGAGGCTGAAGGGGCCGAACCCGGAATCGATCGGCTCGTCGGGCGAGTTCTTCGGGCGGACGTCGACGAACTCGGGGTAGAGCGACTCCGGCCCCTGCTCGACGATGGCCCACTGCTCGTCCGCCGCATACTTCGGGTCGAACTCCACGAACTTCATCTTCACGTCCCGCCGGCCGAACGGAGCCGGGACGCCGACCACGAACACCCGCATGGCCTGAGCCCGACAGAACGTGGCGACCGCGTCGGCGTATTGCTGGTCGTTGCCCACCTCGTCGGTGAAGTTGATGATCATCACATTGCGGCGCTCGGCCCCGGACAGCCGGATTTGCTTGGCCTTCTTGGCCGCCTCGGCGATCGCCGTGAACGTGTTCTCGATGCCCGACTCGTCGATCGGAATCCGGGTGATCGCCGAAACGACCTCCGAGACTTCGCGGGTGGGCTTGTCGATCACCGGCGTCACCTGCTTGCCATAGGCATAGACGACGTTGAACAGTTCATTGGCCTGGGCCGTGGACGTCAGACCCAGTTCGCCGAACACCCGCTCGAGCCGCGAGGCGATCTCTTTCCGCTGCCCGGCGAGGCTCACCGACTGGTCAAACACCCAGCACACGACCGTGGGCCGCTGTTCGAGCGAGGCCGCGATCTCGAGCGTGAGCCGATCGACGGCACCGCTGGCGCCGGTCTCGCCCATCCCCGAGGCGCCCTTGATCGTGAGGTTCTCATCGTAGTTCAAGCCCGTCGACACGACGTCGAGGGGCTCGATCGTCATGTCGTCGCTAACGAGGTCGGGCATCTCGACCGCAACCACCGAGACGGGCGCCACTTCCTGGGCGACCGATTCGGCCGACTCGAACCCTTCGTCGCTCTGGCTGCCGGGATCGACCTCGACGAGTTCATCGAGCGAGACCTCCCGCGGAATCTCGAGGACTTCCTGCTCCTCCTCGAAGGGGGTCTCGATCACGGCGATCGGCTTGGGGGCCTGCGACACCGTCCCCAGGCCGGCGAACGACAGTGAGACCAGCACCGCCACGTGAATGACCAGGCTGACGGCCCAGGCCGGGGTGTCGCCGTCGAGCGGCGTCTCATCCTCGCCCGTGTATTCCTGAAGCTGGCGGCGTGCACTCTCCAACATGCCCATTGCGCGTCCTCGTTTCGGCTGAACGGCACCAATGCCGCAGACAGGATCATACCGCGAAAACGCCGGCCGCGGCCATCACGGCAGGCGTGGAATTGTTCGGCTCTGGCGCGATAATCTATTCCCCGGGGTTCCCCGCGGGCCGCCCCCCCGCAGAATCGTCACGCCGGAGCCTTCCCATGCCGACCGACCGCCCCCACCCCCCCCTCCGGAACGGGTTTTTGTCGTGGTGCTTCGGGGCGGTCGCAGCGGCTTCGTTGACCCTCGCCTGCGGGGCAGCCGAGCCGGGCAAGGAGGGGGAGAAGGAGCCGCCCCCAGAGGCGGAGGAAATCACGCTGCCGACGACCGACAACATCGAGATCGGAGCCTGGGTCTATCGCGTGGCCGACGACACCGATCCCGTGGCGACCGTCCTCGTCCTCCACGACCTCGGTGGCTCGCACAAGACGGTCGAGCCGCTGGCCAAGGCGTTGCAGGCGGCGGGCTGCAACGTGGTCGCGCCCGACCTGCGCGGCCACGGCACGAGCGAGATGCCCAAACTGGCCCGCGCCGCCGGAGAGGCCGGCCAGTCCAGCCTGCTCAAGAGCATCGACTTCTTGGCGATGACCGCCACCTCGGGCGGCCGATTGCGGGACCAGTCGGCGATCCGCGGCGACGTCGAGGTGGTGCGAAACTGGATCAAGCAGCAGGCCGACAAAGGCACGTTGAACTTGGACCAGTTGTACGTCGTGGGATCCGGCCTGGGCGCGACGGTCGCCGCGACCTGGACCGTGCTGGATGCCGCCTGGCCGCCGATCGCCAGCGGCAAGCAGGGAGGCGATGTCAAGGGCTTGGTGATGATCGATCCGGCCTTCGTGACCAAGGGCTTTTCGATCGCCAAGCCGCTCGCCGTCGAGCCCGTGAAGTCGAGCCTGCCGATCATGATCATCGGGGGGGGCGAAGACCGCGATGCGTCCAAGGTCTTCGACCAGTTGAAGCGGGCCCGCCCCAGCGGCTGGTATGACAGCCGGATGTTCGATGCCGAGGCCCGCCGCAACACCTCCCCCGCCAAGGACAGCGAGGCGTCGCTCCTGTTCCTGAAACTCGGGGGCAAGCTCGCCGGCGACCAACTGGCGGCGGCCCGCTCGGCCGATCCCCGCCAGCCTGACCCCGCCAAGCTGATCCTGGCGTTCATCCAGGCCACGGGCGACCGCTGAGCGTCACGAGGCGGCGTTGAGCCAGGGATCGGCCGGCGGCGGAGCAGGCTGCACCGCGGGCACTCCCGGCTGCCCGAGCGGGGGATCGATCGACCTGCCCTGGCCACCGGCCGCATCGGGGCGGGGTAATACCAACTCGACGCCGATGGGCAGCACCGCCGGGTCGGGCAGCAGGCCACGATTGGCCTGCCAGATGATCGGGGCGGCAGCCGGCGTGCCATAGAACCGGGAGGCGATGCCGGTCAGGTCGTCGCCGTCGCGAACCCGATACGTGGATGCCGGCGGCGGCGACAGTTCGCGGCGCTGCTGCACCTCCCTGCTGAACCGGGCCGTCCAGCCCACGGCGACCGGCGGCGGCCGCTGCCCGTCGATCAGCGGCGGCGGTGGCACGGCCAGCGTCGAGCGATAGGCGGCGGAGAGATCCGGTGCCGGACCGGACGAACCGATGGCCGTGGGAGGCAGCGGCGTTGGAGGTTCGGGGGGGTGGTAGTCCGACCGCGGAACGGGCATCGCCCCGGCCGGAGCGGCCGACCATCCCAGGGGCGGAGTCGCCGGCGGGCTCGGTGCCGGAAGGCCGGCCCAGGGAGCGGCTGGCGGCACCGCTGCCCCCGCGATCGCCGGCAGCTGGGGCGGGAAGGCCACGGGAGCCGCCGGAGCAGCCGGGGCCTCGCGCCACCACTGGGCCACGATCAGGGCGGTGGGAGCGGCGAGCGTCGTGCCCGCGGCCAGCATGCCGAGGCCGACGATCAACCGGAGAGTCCGCGCCAGTGAGTCCACGACCATCCTCCGGGCGGCACGGATGCCGGGGACGCCACGCAGGTGGAGCCGAGCCGCCTCTCAACCATGCCACCCTTCGCGGGCCCCGGCGACCGGCGCCATGGGTTCGCCCCGGGCGAACGCAGGCCACCCGCTCCCCGAACCCCTGCCGCCGTCAGGTTCGGCAGGGTCTTCGGGACCGGCGCAGATTCTCAATTCACGCGTCAGGCGGGCTGCGGGATCGCCCGCTCGGCCACGGCCGCTCCGCCGAAGCGGTGCTGCAGCCAGATCACGAGCGGGGCCGCGATGTAGACCGTGCTGTAGGTGCCCGAGATCACGCCCACGAGCATCGTGAAGGCGAAGGTGTGGATCCCCGGCCCGCCCACGAGGTAGAGCACGAGCACCGCCAGCAGCGCGGTGCCGGAGGTGAGGATCGTGCGACTGAGCGTCTGGTTCACGGCCCGATCCACCATCTCGCCGGTCACGAACTTCGCCTTGCCGCGGAGCTCTCGGAGCCGGTCGAAGATCACGATCGTGTCATTGATCGAGAAGCCCACGATCGTCAGCAGGGCCGCCACCACGTCGAGGCTGATTCGGAACTCGTCGACCAGCGCCCAGCCCATGAACGGGGCGATGAACCGGCTGACGGCCAGGGCCGCCAGCGCCACGAGGACGTCGTGGATCAGGGCCACCACGGCGGCGATCCCGAAGGCCACGTTCTGGAACCGGATCCAGACGTACAGCACGATCAGGGCCAGACTGGCCAACAAGGCGTACACCGCCGTCACCCGGGTGTTGCCCGCCACCTTGCCGCCGATCGCGTTGGCCGAAAGGTAGGCCGGCGTCTCCGCCAGTTCCTTGGCCATCTGGTCGACCACCTTGCGGGTCGTCTCGGCGTCGAGCGACGTCGAGAGGATCCAGAGCCGCTGCGGCTGGTTGGGAGACAACTGGGCTCCCTCGTCCCCCGCTTCGTCAGTCGGCCGCAGGTCGAACTCGGCGTCGGCGGCCGAGACCGCGGCGAGCGTCTCCTGGAGCTTCGCCGTCAGCGCCTTGCCGGTGATCCGGTCGGGGAAGGTCAGCGGAACACTCGTCACGAGCCGGGCCGGCTCGTCCGGCTTCGCCTCGCCCGTGCGGGCCGCGTCCGGCCCCGGCCCGACCACTCCGACCTTCATCCCGTAGGTCGACAGCCGACCGGGGAAGGCCTCCTGCAGGAGCCGCTCCACCTCCTGCTCGTCCTGGTTGGAGGTGTCGATCTTGAACCTCCGGCCCGCGGCCTCATCGGCCACCGCGACGCCGCTCACCGTGGCCGACTCGAGCTTGGAGGCGACGAGCGTGCGCACCTCCGCGATCGGCAGCTCCTGGCCTTCCTTGAACTCGATCTGGACGCTCGTGCCGCCCGTGAAGTCGATGTCGAACAGTTCGATCCCGCGGCGGGCGGCCGCCACGGTTCCCACCGCGATGATCGCCAGCGACGCGGCCGCCGCCACCGGCGCCCAGCGGACGAACCGCAGGTTCGTCGCGCTCAAGATCCGCCCCATCGACAGGCTGCGCAGCCAGCGGGACCGTTCGGCCAGGTCGAACACGACCCGGGAGCAAAACACCGCCGTGAACAGGTTGAGCGCCAGGCCGAGGATCAGCGTGATCGCGAACCCCTTCAACTGGTCGGTCCCGATCGCGAACAGAATCACGCCCGTGATCAGGGTCGTGAGGTTCGAGTCGATGATCGTGGAGAAGGCCCGCTGGAAGCCGTTGCGGATCGCCATCCGGACCGCCGCCCCGCGATCG
>JBILOA010000129.1:0-5756 GCA_044374735.1 Pirellulales bacterium
GCGACGCAGACGGGAATCGAGAGCGTGGGGGAGTCGGGGTGGCCCGTCGCCAGCACGATCCGTCCGGCGGGCCCCTGCTCCGAGCAGATGTGATTCGCGCCTCGCGAGCCGGGCGGGATCACGATGTCGAGTGGAATCCTCACGGCCCCGCCGGTGCCCACGGGGCTGCCCGGGCCGACCGTCACCTGGAGCGATTGGGGCACGGTCTCCTCCACCGTGGGCCGGATGCGGTCGCGGTGCGGCCCCTTGGCCGTGATGAAAATCCGCGTCCGCAGACCCGATTTGCCGGAAACCGTTCCCAGCACGAGGGCCTGCCGGGAGGAATCCCATCCCGGACCAGCCAGCACAAGATCACCCCCTACGTTCCCCTCGAGCGGCACCTCGACCATGACGTCCTCGGGCATGGCGAACTCGGCCGAAATGGTCTGGCGGAGCCGCCCCAGCGGCAACCCCGGCCGAATCGTGACCTCGATCCGAAAGCCACCCGTGGCTCCGGTTTCCGCCGCGATCTCCTCGGCCGAGAGCGGCGCCGTGGCAAGGGAGAAAAACTCGGCAGCCTGGGGATGATCGATGGTCACACCCTTCACCACGGGCGACTCGGGGCCGTAGGTGTAGATCGTGGCCGAGGCCTGCTGGCCTCCCGACGCGGAGAGATTCGCCAGCGCGATCGACTCGGGCACGGCCCGCCAGGTGGGCACCACCGCCCCCTCGACCACCAGGACGATCTCGGGCCGCCGCGGGTCGTCGGTGAGCACGGTCACCTGCTGCCGAAACGGCCCCCCCGGCGGCTTGCCCTTCCAGGTCACCGTCACGAACGCCGTCTCGCCCGCGGGCACCACCTTCGTCGCCTCCGCCGAGCCCTGCTCGGCCCCCTCGAAGTCGCTCACGGTGCAGGTGCAGCTGGAATGGCCGCGTGAGAGCGTCAGCGGCCCGCCGCCCGTGTTCCGGATCGCGAAGCGATGGCTCCCCTCGGTGCCCGTGCCGATCGTTCCGAACTCATGCCGCGTCTCGGGCACCTCGGCCCGCGGAGCATCGGCCGGCACATCGCCCACCACGGGGGCCAACTCGCCGATCTGCCAGGGCGTGAGCGTCGCCCGCAACGCGGCGCCGCCGGCACCGACCATGCTGCCCGCGGCCAACGCCGCCACCGTCACCAGCCACGCACGTGGGCCCTGCCATGCCATCGGGAGCCTGATCCTGCGGACGAAACGATCCCCCTTCAGTGTATCGCTCGGGCCGAAAGCGGCCGCCCGGGCGGAGTCAGGGGGCCGCGTCGGGCCCCAGGAATCCCGTGGCATCGAAGTCGGCGATCATCCGCCACTCCGGCACGTCCAGGAGCGTGGCCGCGAGCGTGGAGACGCCCTGCCGCACCTCGGCCTCGAGGTCGTCGAACGTCGGAACGGTGTCGATGCCAAGCTCGGAAGCCTCGGGGGGAAGGCCGCCGGCGACCGCATCCCCGCCCGCCGGGTCGATGCTCGCGACGACCGCCCCACGTGGTCGCTCATCTGCCGAATCGGGCCTCGTCGCGAAACCCGCGATGACCACCGCCGCCAGTGCGGCCACCCCCACCGGCAGACCGACCCGCCGCCAGGCCGCCACGGGCCGCGGCTCGCCGGCATGGGATTCCCCGGTGATCACGACGTCGCCCGGCAGCCGCTCGAGGATCCGCTCGTGCAGGGCCTGAGAGAAGCGCGGCCTCTCCCGCGACGCCTCCCGCCGGAGACGGTCGGCAATGCCGTCTGGCTGGCGCCGGTTCCGTGGTCGATTCATCGCATCTCCGCGCATCTCACTCGCTCCATCCGGCCAGATCCCGCACGAACGGCTCCAGCCGCCGCCGGGCCCGAAACAGGATCACCTTCACCGTCGCCACCGGCTTGTCGAGCACCAACGCGATCTCGGCCAGCGGCTTGTCTTCCACATATCGCATCCAGAGGCCGCTGAACTCGCGTTCGGAAAGCTCACCCCGCGCCACCTGCCACAGCCGGGTCGCCCGCTCGGCGGTGATCGCAACGGCCGCCGCGCCGGCGTGGATGGAGCCGCCGCTGGCGACGGCCGCCTCCCGCGTCCGCCGCCGCCGGGCCGCCCGCGCCTGGTTGAGCCAGGTGCGGCGGGCGATCGTGAACAGCCACGTGGAGAACGCGAATCGCGGATCGTAATCGGCAATGTGTCGCCAGGCCCGCAGAAACGCCTCCTGGGCGACGTCCTCGGCGTCGGCGCCGCCGCGGCCCGCGAGCTGCCGCACATAGTGGACGACGGGCACTTGATACCGCCGTGCGAGGGTCGAGAAACTCGCCACACAGCCGCCGGCAGCCCGGCGGGCGAGCGTCGCGTCGTCGCTCGGCATCTCGGCGGCCATCCCGCTGCCCCTGGGCCAACTGCACTCCCATCTGCTACGCGAAAGCATACCAGTACGGGTCACCAACGCACCGTCCCGAACGTCATGCGTTACGCGGGCTCGGGCTTGCCCGAGCAGTCAACCGGTTGACGACGCGACAGGACGAGTGGAACTGGATTCGTCTGAACAAACGCCGCGCGCCACTCCGCGTACGAACACGGCCGCCCGGAGGTGCGGCCGGCGGCCGGGGCCGAAGGCCCGCGGGCCGCCAAGCCCGCGGGGGCCAGGGATGGCCCCGCGGGCGCTGAAATCAGAACTCGTCGTCGCGGAACGGGCGGCGGCCCTCGCTCTCACTGCCCTTCTCGGAGCCCTTGCCGTCGAGCGGGCACTTCCCCTTTTCGCAGCCGCCGCAGCCGTCCTTGTCGCAGTCGCCACAGCCGCCCTTCTTGCCGCCCCACTGTTGCTTGCGGGCGGCCATCTTGGCCTCGATCTTTTCGGCCATCTTCTCGGCCACCATCCAGACGTCGTCGGCCTTGGCGTCCCAGGCGATCGAGCAGGTGGAGCCGCTGGTCATGGTCTCGACGCCGTCGATCAGCTTCATCACCTGCTGCTCGTCGCCGAACCGGAGCTGGCCCAGAGCGACGAAGCCCTCGGTGACCGCCTCGGCCTGCCGGGCCGCCTCCTCGGAATCCATCTCCAAACGGGCCCGATAAAACGACATGCCGTCGCTTTCGCCCATGGCGACGCGGTAGCCGCGGCCCTGCTTGAGCACGGGGCACTTCGTGTCGGGATCGATCGCCGCGGCCCGGCCGACGAGGATCGAACCCGGCCGCGTGCGGCCGGCCAGCGGGCTGTCGTCGCCGATCGACTCCACCTCGTCGGCGAGCACGTCGAGCGCCATCTCGACCTGGCCCGCGGAGCGGGCGAAGACCATCACGTCGTCCTTGAAGAAGGCCCCGACCACCGTCTCACCGTCGTGCCCCTTCCAGCCCTTGTGCGTCCACTGATGAAGCGTGTAGTCACGGTGCTTCATGGTCTTGTGGTCGCGGGCCTTCTCGACCATTTTCTCCAGGAACTCCCGATTCGCGTCGGCATGCACGACCATCACCGCGTTCTTCTTGTCGGTATCGAGGCCGTAGACCGTCACGTCGTGGAGATCCTTCCGCGGGTCCATGCCCATCATCTTGGTGCCCATGCCCAGCATGGTCTCGAGCTGGGGATGCTTCTTGACCACGCGCTGGTACATGCGCTTCACGACGGTCGCCTCGCGGGCGGCGTCCATGTCGAGGTGCATCATCCAAACGGCCTTCGCGGGCACGCGACCGGGATCCAGCGGCTCGGCCGAGGCGACGGAGGCCGCGGCAGCCAGGAAGGCGAGCGCAGCGGCGAGGCGGGCACGAAACGTGGTCATGGCGAGTCTCCGACGGGGATCAGGTTCTGGCCCACACGGCCGCAACGCAGGTTGTACACCGCAGGGCCGCGCTGGGTTTCACGCGACCGTCACTGCAGCCAGGTTTTCGAGGGTTCCCCCGGGATTTCCCGGACCAGCCGGGGCACGGCATAGCCCGGCAGCGTTTCCTGCAGGCCGCGATGCAGCCGGCGGGCCTCCTCCTCCGACACCTCAAAGTGGCTCGTGCCGCGGACGCGATCGAGGAGGTGGAGGTAATACGGCACCACGCCGATCTCCACCAGCCGCTCCGAGAGGGCGGCCAGCACGGCGGCGGAATCGTTGACGCCCCGCAGCAGCACGGCCTGATTGAGCACCACGGCCGGCAGGCCGGCCAGCCGCTGCACGGCCGCCGCGACGGCGGCGTCGAGTTCCGCCGGATGGTTGGCATGGATCACGACCACCCGGGCCAGGCGGCTCCGGGCGAGCGCCGCCGCGAGCCCGTCGTCGATGCGGCTCGGCAGCACCACCGGCAGCCGCGAGTGGATCCGCAGCCGGCGAACGTGCGGCAGGGCATCCAGCCGGGCCACGATCCCGCCGAGCTCGTCGTCGTCCACCAAGAGCGGGTCGCCCCCCGAGAGAATCACTTCCGTGAGCGACGCGTCGGCGGCCACCGCTGCGAGCGCCTGGTCGATGCCCCGCCGCGTCGCGCCGCTCGTCGCGTAGGGAAACTCGCGGCGAAAGCAGTAGCGGCAGTTGACGGCGCAGGCTCCCGTCACGAGCACGAGCGCCCGGCCGTCATACTTGTGGACGAGCCCGGGCGCGGCGAGAAACGTCTCCTCGGCGAGCGGGTCGGCAGAGTAGCCGGCCGCGGCCGTCGTCTCGGCGGCGCGCGGCAAGACCTGGAGCAACAACGGGTCGAGCGGGTCACCGGGCCGCATCCGGGCCGCGAAGCCGCGGGGCACGAGGAACGGAAACCCGGCAGTCGAGCGAGCGGCCTCGGCGGTGACGGCCGGCGGCAGGCCAAGGAACCGGCCCAAGTCGGCGGGATCGCGAAAGGCATCGGCCAGATCCCGCCGCCAGGATGCCCGTTCCGGCGTCACCGGGGCGACCCCGAGCGGGCCGCCGTTCCCGGCCAGGTCATCGACGGTCCGCACGATCCCTGCCACGGGCAACCGGCCTCCACGCCCCGCCGCGGCCGCGGCGTTGACAATTCCCACGGCCGTCGCGACCCTTGGGGCTCTTCGCGACGGAGAACCCCGAGCATACGCCGGCGGCCCCGACGCGGGAATCGTCGGGCCGCCGTGGCGGTCCTCCCCCGCATTCCTCACCAGGACAACCCCCGTGCCTGCCTACAACACGAGCGAGTTCAAGAAGGGTCTCAAGGTCCAGATCGACGGCGACCCCTACATCATGATCGAGTGCAACTTCGTGAAGCCGGGCAAGGGCCAGGCGCTCTACAAGTGCAAGCTGCGGAACCTGCTGCGCAACACCGTGCTCGACCGCACGTACAAGAGCGGCGACTCGCTCGACGCCGCCGACATCACCACGATCGACGCCCAGTTCCTCTACAAGCAGGGGGAGGCGTTCGTGTTCATGGACCAGGAGAGCTACGAGCAGTACGAGCTCTCCAAGGAGCAGGTGGACGACTCCTGGAAGTGGATCAAGGAGGGCACCGTCTGCTCGATGCTCCTCTACAACGGCAACCCGATCTCGATGGAGCCGCCCCAGCACATGGCCCTGCTGGTGGAGTATGCCGAGCCGGCCGTCCGCGGCAACACGGCCACCAACCTCACCAAGCCGGTGAAGCTCGAGACCGGGGCCGAGATCCTGGTGCCCGCCTTCATCGAGCAGGGCGAGACCGTGAAGGTCGACACCCGCACCGGCGAATACCTCGAGCGCGTGAAGGCGTAGCGGCTCTGTCGCGGGCTCGGGATGGCCCGTGCCATCTCGCCGGACGCCTTGCGTCACGCGGGCTCGGGGTGGCCCATGCCATCTCGCCGGACGCTCGCTTCGGGCATCCTGCCCTTCGCT
>JBILOA010000130.1:0-5743 GCA_044374735.1 Pirellulales bacterium
CCCGAGGCGGTCACGTCGCGGCCGTAGACCTGCTTCAGGGCCACGAGGCCGAGCCGCTCCCCCACCGTCTTCTTGTTCTTGGGATGCAGTTGGTCGGGATCAGGATTGTCGCAGGTGATCGCCACGCCGCAGCCCGGCACCGTGCGGGCCACCTGTTCCTGCACCTCGCGCATCGCCGCCCACTTCGTGCCCTGGGGCTGCTTTTCCGTCGCGTAGGCGGGCAGCTGCACGATCAGGAAGGGAAACTCCTGGCCGAAGGTGGCCCGCCAGTCGGCGATTAGCGCCGGCAGCATCGTGGCGTAGTCGGCCGAGCGGCTCGCGTTCTGCTCCCCCTGGTACCAGATCGCGCCCTTGAGCGCGAGCGGCGCCAGCGGCGCGATCATGCCGTTGAACCGTCCGGCCAGGTGGCCATCGACCCACTGCGGGGAGCCGGGCCAGCCTCCGTGCGGAACCTCCTTGTCAGCCGGCGGCGGCGTCGCCTCGAGCTTCTTCACGAGCGACGCCACATAGTCGAGGTGCCGCTTGCCGCCGGGGGTCTGCTCCAGCGCCGCGCGGCGGATCCACTGCTCGATCGCTGAGCCGCCCGTGCAGCTGATCACGAGTCCGAGCGGGATCTTCTCGTCCTGCTGCACGCGGCGGGCGAACCAGAGGGCCGAGCCCGAGCAGCTCGCCGCGCTCTTCGCGTCGGCCGCCCGCCACCGGCACCGCGCCTTGACGTCAGCCGCCGGCTCGCCCGGGGTGAACGATTCGACCGCGGTGAAGCGGATCAGCGGCGTGTCCTCGGCCGCGGCGTCGGGGCCCGCGGTCTGGGCCATGTTCGACTGGCCGCCGCACAGCCAGACGTCGCCCACGAGCACGTCGGCGAGCACGACGGGTTTGTCAGCGCGGCCGCCGCGGACGGTGAGCGGTCGCGGCTCCGCTGACACGTCGAGCGGGTCGAGCGTCAGCTTCCAGCCGCCGTCGTCCGCGACCGTGGCGGTCTTCGTCTGGCCTGCAAACTCGACGGTCACAATGTCGCCGGCCGCGGCCCGCCCCCAGACCGGCAAGGCCGCCGCCCGCTGGAGCACCATCCGGTCGCCGAACACGTTGGCGAGTTCGAGTTCGGCGGCCGCGGCACCGCCGGCGAGGCAGATGGCGAGCACGGCGGCCGTAGACAGCCGACGGCCGGACGGGGCGGCGGCGATCATGGGGTCACTCCTGGGGTGGACGGGGCCGCCGGAGCGGCGGACTCGGGAACCGGGGCGACGGCCCGCTTCGGCCAGCGGGCGGCCGGCGGGATCGGGATCCGTCGCGTCTCCCCCCAGCGGTCCACGAACCGGTGGGCGACCACGATCTCGTCCCTGCGAACGCGGAACACCATGAACTCGCCCGGCGCGTCGGGGCCACGCTGACCGGCGCCGCAGCCGATCACGTCGATGCCCTCCGGGGGCATCGTCCGCTCGGGGCCGTGGATGTCCTCGCCCCGCCACTTCATGAACGTCATGCCGTGGGTGTGGCCGTGGAGGTAGGCGACCACGTTGGCGTCGCGGATCGCGTCCCAGGTGGCCGCCCGGTCCCGCGGCGACCACCAGCCCCATCCCGCGCTGAAGTCGTCGAAGCCGTAATGCTGCACGAGGATCACCGGCCGGCCGTCGGCCCGGGCCCGCAGGTCGTCCTGAAGAAACTCCAGGCTGCCCGTCGGATCGTTCCACGGCTGGTTGAACGGCCGTTCGGGATCGGGGCCCGATCCCGAAAACTTGTTGAGTGCCACGAAGTGGACGCCGCCCCAATTCCATGAGTAATGCAGCCCGTTGGCCGACACCGCCGCGAGCCCCCGCCGCTCGCGGTTGCGGGCCCGCACGCCCTCCTGGGGCAGGCCGCCGTCACCACCGTCGTGGTTGCCCACGATCTCATACACGGGATAGCAGAGCCGTCCCTCGCCGCGCACGCCGAAGTCGCCCGTGAACACGCTCCACACGAGCGACGCCGTCGGCCCGCCGCCGTCGTCGAGCATGTCGCCGCCGTGAATCACGCCCACAGGCGTGCAGACCGTCCCCCCGAGCCCGTCGGGGTAGTCGGCCCCGGGCAGCCAGTTCATCGCGTCGATCACCGCCCGGACCCCGGCATACGAGGCGGGCTCGGCCGTGTAATGGGTGTCGGTGACGACGAAGAAGGTGAACTCCTCGTCGCTGGCCGCGTCCTGCGTGCGAAACGCCCACAGCTCACCGGGCGACGAGTCGTCACCATTGTCGGTGTCGATGCGCCAGCAGTACCTGGTGCCCGGCTGGAGCGGCGTCGGCAGCGGCCATGACCGGGCATCGGCGGGCAGCGTGGCCGCCGGTTCGGTGGCCGCCCGCACGGCCGCCTCGTCGGTGCCGAAGAACAGCCGCTGCTTCGTGGCGAACGGGCCGGGCGTCCAGCCGAGCCGCTGGTCGGCGACGGGCTGCGCGGCTCCTGGTCCGGCGCCGGAGACCGGCGTGTTGGCGGTGCGGTTTCGCGGGCTTGGCTCGCGGGCCCGGCCGTCGTCCACCTGGAACGTCCAGACGACGCCCGGACTGACGACCTGGCCGGCGGCATCGAGCTGGTCGACGCACCAGACGCAGGTGGCGCCCACGTCGAGCGGCGGTGCGGTGGCCGACGGCTCCGCGGCCGGCCGCTCCGCGACGAGCGCACCCGGGTCGCGCCGCTCGACCGCGGCCCGATCGGCCGACGCATACACGGCGAACGTCGCGACATCGGCCATGCCCGCCTGCCAGGCGAGCGCCGGCCTGCGCACGGCCACGGTCTCGCTCCGCGCGGGGGATGGCGCGAAGGCGTGCGTCATTCCCGCGCCGCGGCGCACCGCGGCCTGGTCGAGCGGTTGATCCTGGATTCGCAGCCGCGCGATCGCCCCGCTGAAGCCGCGGCGGCCGGCGCCTCCCACCACCAGCCGTGCCCCGTCGGCGACCGACACGGCCAGCTCGCGGTCTTCCTCCCGCTCGCCGTCGACGTAGAGCGTGACCGTGCCCCGGTCACCGCCGGTCGAGACCACCGCGAGATGGTGCCACTGGTCGACCGCCGGCGGCACCGCGAAGGCGAGCCCGCCGCGCTCGGTGGCGAAGCCACCGTCGAGCACGCTGCGGGCAAACTGGAAGAGCACGGGGCCCCGCTCCGGCGCGACGAGCGCCGCGTAGGCCTCGCCACTGCCGATCGATGGATTGAGCACCCAGGCCTCGAGCGTGAAGGCCGCGAGCCCCGCCACCGGGCCGTCGCTCACCAGCCGCTCGGCGCCCTCGCAGACGATCGCCGGCCGGCCGGCCACGGTCTCCACCCGGGGGATCGACGCCCGCCGAAACGTTCCGCCCGCGGAACCGGCGTTGTCCCAGTCGAGCACCGGGCCCTCGGCCACCAGCGCCGCGTCGAGCAGCACCACCGGCTCTCCGGCCACGGCCTCGTCGCGGGCGAGCGTTGCCACCGCCTCGGCGGAGAGCGCGGCCGCGTCCATGCGGACCACCGCGATCGAGCCGCTGAACGAGCCCGGGCCGTCGCCCGACCGGCCGACGTGGATCCGGCCGCCCGGCCACAGGTCGAGCGACTTCCGTTCGCTGGCCACGAGCTTGCCGTCGACGTAGAGCCGCTCCTCGCCGTCGACTCCGCCGGCATGCGTGACCGCGATGTGATGCCAGGCATTGGCGGCCGGCGGGCCGCCCTCGTAGCCCATGTCGCCCCCGCCCCAATGCATGATCGCGCCATAGGTGGGCGCCGTCCCGTAGCCGAAGATCGCGGCCCGGCCGTCGGCGCCGCGGCGGGCCCATTGGACCAGCGGCTCCTCGCCACCGACCTTGGGATTGAACACCCAGGCGGAGACGGTGAACGCCCCGCGCCCGGTGAGCGCCTCCGGAACGGGGAACGACGACACAAGCCCGTCGGTGCCGGCCAACGTGACCGCGCGGCGGCCGGCCACCAGCTCCGCTGTGATCGCCCCGACACCTCCCGCGGTCAAGGCGGCCTGTGCCGTGCCCGCGGCGACGCAACTGCGGAGTTCCCCCGCCGGCAGCGCGGCCGCGTCGAGATCGACGACCACGTCGCCGCGGGCGAGTTGCACAAGCGCGAGAGCCAGGACCGGGATCCCGACCGGCGGCAGCCAGCCGAAACGTGAGGGTCGATGATTCATGGTCAGGGCTCCTCGGGGGATGGTTCGGTTCCGGCGTTCGATCCGACGCTGCTCCGGGCGTTTGTTCCGGGACCGACGTCGCCGGGCAGGTCGACCGCCACGCGGAACCCGACGTCGTAGGCGCGGATCCGCGGGTCGTAGCCGTGCCGCACGGCCGAGCGGCAGTCGTCGCAGCTGAACCGCCAGGCCCCGCCGCGGATCACGCAGGCTTCGGCGTCGACGGACCCCGGCGGATCCTCGAGCGGGGCCTTCGCGTAGGTGTCAGCCGCATAACCGTCGGCGCACCACTCCGACATGTTGCCGTGCATGTCGTGGATGCCAAACGCGTTGGCCGGGTTGTCATCCATGAGCGCTTCCCACTGTCCCTGCGTGACCTCGCACGCGGCCAGGCGGACCGATCGGGTGAGCACGACGCGGTGGGGTGTCTCCTCCGGCAGGCGGCGGGCTTCCTGGTCCGGCGAGCCCATCGTGATCGCGCCGGGGGGAACCAGCCCGAGGTTCATGCCGAGCGAGTTTTTCACCGCGACCGTCACCCCAGCATGCTCGGCCCAGGCCTGCTGGTGGGCCGCCGCCTGTGCCGCATCGAACGGGGCCAGGGCGCGGGGCGGGGCCGCCGCCCGAGCGGCCGTGCAACTCCCCAGCGCCATGAACAGCACGACGATCCAGCGCATCTCGTCCTCCCTGCCGCAGCCGGTCAGGCGTCGGCCGCGGCCTGCGTCCAGCCACCGTCGATGAACCGCCACGGCCTCCCCGGCGGCGGCTCGTTCCGCAGCACCGCCGGCAGGCACCCCTCGGTCCAGCCGTCGTAGCAGATCCGGCGGGCAAACCGCAGGATCGTCCAGGGCATGCCCACCGCCGAGAAGAAGGGCGGGCCCGCGGCCGGCCACGGGCCGCCATGTTGCATCGGCGGCGTCACGGCGAGCCCCGTCGGCATCCGGTTCTCGATCACCCGCCCGGAGCTGGCCACGAGCAACTCGGCGACCGGGCCCCGGGCTGCATCGTCGCGGCCGTCGCGG
The DNA here is from genome assembly GCA_044374735.1 of Pirellulales bacterium. Classification (GTDB taxonomy): domain Bacteria; phylum Planctomycetota; class Planctomycetia; order Pirellulales; family UBA1268; genus QWPN01. The sequence goes on from JBILOA010000130.1 coordinate 5,149, forward strand.
GCGACGTACAGGCTCGCGCCGAGCGCGCCCTTCGTGCAGCCGACGGCCCGCCGCAGCTCCGCGAGCGACCCGCACCGCACCAGCAGGGTCGTATTGCCGAAGGCTTCCACCAGGAGCGAATCCGGCCGGGCGACGAGATCGGCGGCCGACACCTCGAGCAGCGTGGCCTCGTGCCCGCACGGCCCCGGGCCGGGCCCACCGCCCGCCAGCACCCGCGCGCCGGCGGCCACCAGCGCCGCCACCGCGGCGGCCAGCGACTCGCGGCCGGCAGGCCCGAGCAGCACCTGCGACCCGACCGCGGCGACCTTCTCGACGGTGGCAGCCACGAACGCGTCACCCGCGGCGTCGCCCAAATACAACACCAGGCCGGGCTTCGTGCACAGCTGCCCGGCGGAGCCGGTGATGCTGGCCGTGAGCTCCGCGGCGATCTCGGCGGCCCGCTCGGCGAGCGCTCCCGGCATCAGCACGACGGGATTGATCGCCCCCATCTCCACCCAGATCACCCGGCCCGCTGCCGAGGCCGCCGCGAACAGCTTCTTGCCCGCCTCTTCGCCGCCGGTGAAGGCGGTGCCGCCGACCCGCGGATCGGCGACCA
>JBILOA010000131.1:0-5708 GCA_044374735.1 Pirellulales bacterium
GACTCGACCACCAGGTCGTCGTAGAGCAGCAGGTCGAGGTCGATCGTCCGCTCACCCCAGCGGTCGTCGCGACGCCGGTGGAGCGTGTTCTCGACGGCGAACAGCGCGCCCAGGAGATCCCGCGGCGGCAGGTCGGTCTCGATCAGGCAGGCGCCGTTGAGGTAGGCGCCCTGGTCGGCCGGGCCGCCGACCGGCCGCGTCTCGTGAAACCGGCTGACGGCCACGAGCTCCACGCCCGGCATGAAGCCGAGCAGTTCCAGGGCGCGGTCGAGTTGCTCGCGCCGCTGGCCCAAGTTCGAACCGCAACCGATCAGGCATCGTGCCATCGCAGACCCCGCGCACATTCGTGTCGCAGGATTCTACCGTGGCCGTCCATCGCGGTTGCAAATCGCGCGGCCCTCGCGGCCGAACGGTGAAGTCGGGGGGGACATCCAGGCCACGACCAAGGCCGTCGACTGTCGATCCCTCAAGTCGTCGCCCCCCAAGGCTTCACGTGTTCGGCTCGTCCGGCTCGTTCGCTAAACCCACCTGCGTTCGAGTCGTGCTCGTGTGATCGCTGATGCGATCCTCATGTCCGGCATTCTGTGGCCGCGGCCGATTCTGTCAAGCACCCGCGCGCTCGCTCGCGCAGGTGGCGTTGATTCCACGAACAAACGCACGGTGGAACGCGAAAAATTTTTTCTTGCAAGCACTGCCAGCATTGCCGCCGGCGCGGCCACATGGTTTGCTACGCACACGCGGCGACCACGCGAACTGCGTCTCTCGCGACGCACGACGACCGAAGCCGCATGGTTTCTTCTGCTTTCGTTGCGACTCCCATGCCGCCCGAAGACGATCCACGCCGACCGCCGCGCGCCGATGACTGGCAAATTCCCGGGCCGCACGCATTCGATCCAGCCGACGATCCCGACGCCGATCCGGACGCTGCCGCGCCGATCCCAGGCGAATCCGACGTTTTTGCCGATGAATCCGGGCCGCAGCCCGAGTCCTACTGGAACATCTCGCGCCGCCCGCTCACGAGCCTGGTGTTCGCGTTGCCCCTGGTTTTGGCGTACGAAGGCGGTGTGCTCGCACTCGGCCGCGGAACGGCCCGCAACGGCGCTGACGTCTGGCTCCGCACGCTGCTCGACCACCTGGGATTCGGTCAGTATTTCCTGCTGCCGGCGCTGACGATCGTGGGCCTGCTGGCCTGGCACCACATCGAACACGACCGCTGGCGGTTCAGCCCGGGCGTGCTGGCGGGAATGGCCGTGGAGAGCGTGCTCTGGGCGACCGTGCTGTTCGGGATCGCGATCCTGCAGAACCGCTTCTGGCCGCTCGCCGTCGGCCTCGATGAGGGGATCATGGCGCGGCTGGTGGCCTTCTGCGGCGCGGGCCTCTACGAGGAGGTGTTGTTCCGGCTGCTCCTGCTGCCGGCGGTGACCTGGATCGCAGCCCGCCTGGGCGCCGGCCCGCTGGCGGCCGCCGCCTGGGGCGTGGCGGGCTCGAGCGTGCTGTTCAGCCTCGCGCATTACGTCGGCCCGCTGGGAGACACCTTGGATCTCCACAGTTTCACCTTCCGATTCCTGGCCGGCGTGTTCTTCGCGCTCCTGTTCGAGGCCCGCGGATTCGGGATCGCCGCCGGATCCCACGCGGCCTACGACATCCTCGTGGGACTGCGTGCCTGAGCCCCGCGAGCCCGGCAGAGACCGTTTTGTTGCCGCTCAGGGGGTGGCCGTATACTGATCCGCGTCACGGAGCGTTGAAGTATCGTGCTGTCCCTGCGACCCAAAGCCGGCGAACTGGTGTTCCAGCTGTTCGGCAGGCCGCTCCACCCTGAGCTGTTCGAGCCGTGCAGCTCCCGATCGTTCGACCGCGGCCCCTACGCGGTGACGGTGGCGATCACCAGCGGCGGCCATGTCGTCACCTGGCGACACGGCAGCCTGACGCTGACCGAGGTGGCCACGGGCGTGGGCCAGCCGCTCCCGCAGCGTCGCCGGCTGCTCTCGCACCGGATCGGCGCCGAGCGGAGCGACCGCGTGACCTGTCGCGGCGGCGCGACCTACCAGACCTGCTTCCAGCTCGAGTCGATCGCTCCGGAGCTCTTCTGGTCGTTCCAGGAGGAACTGGTCGCGGCCGGGAGCCGGCGCGGCCTGTTTCATCGGTTCGAGTCGGGCGGCCGGCTGTCGCTCGGCGCGGTCAGCTGGATCGACGTCGAAACCCGGCCGGGGGGGATGCTCGTGCAGGCCTTCCACACCTTTCCCGATGACCTGGCGATCGTGAAGAGCCAGTCCCTGTTCGAGGTTTCCTGAGGCTCCGCCGCGGCCCGCGGCCCGGTTCCCTTTCCCCCGAGCGGCCCCGATGCCCAAGTCCAGCGCCAAGCCGGTCGAGCCCGCAGCCCCGCGGCGGCCGAAGGTCCTGATCGCCGACGACAACGAGCCGAACCGCGAGCTGCTCGAGGCCTACCTGGCCGGCGTCGATTGCGAGATCGCCACGGCCGTCGACGGCGCCGACACGCTCGCCCAGGTCGCGGCCTTCCACCCGGACGTGATCCTGCTCGACGTGATGATGCCCAAGCTGTCGGGCTTCGAGGTCTGCCAGCGGCTCAAGGACGATCCGGCCACCAGCCCGATCATGATCCTGATGGTCACGGCGCTGGGCGAGCTCGGCGACATCGAGCGGGCCGTGGAGGCGGGCACCGACGACTTCCTCTCGAAGCCCGTCAACCGCGTGGAACTCGTCAAGCGGGTCGAGAACATGCTCAAGCTCCGCCACGTCAGCGACGAGCTGGAGCGGTTGCGACGCTACATCCGCACGATGGACGACGACCAGCCCCCGCGGTGAGCCGCGCGGTTCAGGGCTGCCCATACCCTCTCGCTGGACGTTCGCCTCGGCCCTCCAGGCCTTGGCTCTCTGCGTGTCCGCTGCGCTTCGCCATCCTGGCTGCGCTTGCTCCCACAGCCCGCTCGAAGGCATGGGCAGCCCTTCACTAGGCCATCGATGGCGCGGCGTCGTCACGCATCCGGCCGCAGGCCGACATGCTCGAGCACCCGCACGGTCGCCGGCGACTTGTTGAGCACGTAGAAGTGCATCCCCGGCACGCCGCCGGCCACGAGTTCCTCGACCTGCCTGGCCGCGTAGTCGACGCCCGCCTCGAACTGCGCCGCTTCGTCGGTGCCGGCCGCCTCGAAGGCTCGCGTGAAGGTGTCGGGCAGCCGGGCCTTGCAGAGGCTGGCGATCCGGCGGATCTGGGCGTAGTTGGTGACGGGCATCACGCCGGGCACGATCGGCGCCGTGATGCCCAGGGCCACGCAGCGGTCGCGAAACCGGAAGAAGTCGGCGTTGTCGTAGAACAGCTGCGTCACCACGACGTCGCCACCGGCCTCCACCTTGCGCACGAGATTGTGGAGATCCGAATCGGGGCTCACGGCCTCCTGGTGGGTCTCCGGGTATCCCGCCACGAGGATCCCGAGCTCGGGGAACTCCGCCCGGATCAGCGCCACGAGCTCCGACGCATACCGCAGGCCGCCGGCGGCCTGCTTGAACTCCGTCTCGCCCTTGGGCGGGTCGCCGCGGAGCGCCACGATCGCGGACACTCCGAGGTCGATCGCCTCGCGGAGATAGCTCCGCAGTTCGTCCACGGTGCTGCCGACGCAGGTGAGGTGGCTCGCGACGGCCACATCGTGCCGGTCCCGCAGGCCGCGAAGCACGTCGAGCGTGGTGCCACGGGTGGAGCCACCCGCGCCGTAGGTGCAGGTGACCATCGCCGGCTCGTAGGCCATGAGCTCCGCCACGGTCCGCCACATGGCGGCCTCCGACTCCGGGCTCTTGGGGGGAAAGAGCTCGAAGGAGAGCCCAAAGCGTCCGGTTTCGTAGGAATCCCTGAGCGACACTGGCGACCCGGCTTGGAGGGGCGATGGTGGGGACGAATGTCGGGCGGCGGCCCGGTGCAGGATTGTAGCCGCCCGGCCGCCGCGGCGCCCCGCTGGCAAAGCCCCGACGCACACCGTAGGCTCGGCGAGAGCGATGACTGCCGCACTCGAGCCGGAGTGGCGGAATGGCAGACGCGGCGGACTCAAAATCCGTTGCCCGCAAGGGCGTGTGGGTTCAAGTCCCACCTCCGGCACTCTGCGACGCGGCGAACCGCTTCTCCCGGCTGCCGGAGACGGCTTCGTTAAGACGGCGACAGGGGACGCGATAGGATTAGGGCGAGGAGTTCCTGACATGACCACGGTAACGATCAAGGAAGCGCAGTCTGCCTTGGCGGACATTATCCATCGTCTGTCACCGGGCGAGGAGGTGGTGATCACCGAGAACGACCAGCCCATCGCTCGTCTCGTTCCAACTCCTGCAGCCGCGAAGCAGGCGCGCCGCCGGCTCGGAACCATGAAGGGATCGGTGATCTCCATGACTCCCGACTTTGATGCCCCCCTCGAGGAGTTCGGGGAGTACGCGGAATGAGGCATCTGCTCGATGCGCATTCCTTGATCTGGGCCTTGGATGACCCGAGCAAACTCGGACGACAGGCCGTCGCGGCCTTGGAAGATCCGGCGAATGAACTGGTTGTCGGCGCCGGCACCGTCTGGGAACTCTCGATCAAGATATCGCTCGGAAAGCTGTCGCTGTCTGGACCATTCGGCGCGTGGATAAAGAGGGCGGCCGAGGATCTCGGGTTCGCGGTGCTGCCGATCACCGTGGAACACGCCGAACGCCAAATGGCTCTGCCGTTCCACAATCGAGACCCGTTCGACAGGCTGGTGGCGGCTCAGTGTCTGGCGGATGGCATGCCGCTCGTCAGTGCCGACTCGGTGTTCGATCGGTACGGTGTCGTCCGCATCTGGCATTGATTCTGGAACGCTTCGAATCACCTCCGCAGAGGGAAACGCCTCAGCCCGGGGATGAGCGTGGCTTGACTGGGGCTGATGCGCACGCGCACCATTGATTATCGGTGCAATTTTGCGGGTTTAGTTCCAACCGCGGAAACGCTGTCGACCGCAGCCTCCCGGTCATGGTCGGCGGTGAAGCGTTCGCGGCGCGGCCGACCGGGCTACGATGCACGGTCGCATCAGCCTCGCCCTCAGGGAGCCGCCTTCGTGGAACAGCGCATCACCGACGCCCGCAAGGAATATGAGCAGGGCGCGCTCGACGAGGACTCGATCGACGGCGACCCGTTCCGGCAGTTCGCCGCCTGGTATGACGCCGCCGTGGCAGCCGGTGTCCCCGAGCCCGAGGCAATGACGCTCTCCACGGCCACGCCCGACGGCCACCCCTCGGCGCGGATCGTCCTGTTGCGGGGCTTCGACCCGCGGGGCTTCTGCTTCTTCACGAACTACGGGAGCCACAAGGGGCGGGAACTGGCCGCCAACCCCCATGCCGCGCTCACCTTCCACTGGGCGGCCCTCGAGCGGCAGGTGCGGATCGAGGGCGCCGTGGAGAAGACCACCGCCGCCGAGAGCGATGCCTACTTCACGAGCCGGCCGAGCACGTCCCGGATCGGCGCATGGAGCTCGCCGCAGAGCGAGGTGATCGCCGACCGGGCCGCGCTCGAGGATCTCTTTGCTCGCTTCCGCGCCGAGCATCCAGACGACCACGCGATCCCCCGGCCGGAGCACTGGGGTGGCTTCCGGGTCGTGCCCGAGCGGATCGAGTTCTGGCAGGGCCGCCCCAGCCGGCTCCACGATCGGCTCCGGTTCCGCCGCGACGCCGCCGGCGGATGGGTGCTCGAACGG
>JBILOA010000132.1:0-5698 GCA_044374735.1 Pirellulales bacterium
ACGGCGTGTCGCTCGACGATTTCCCCACGCTCCGCTCGCTGATTGAGTATCTCGTGACGCGGATCGGTGGCTCCGACGACACGCCTCCGGGCGGAACGCCGGCCGGCGGTGAAGAGCGGCTGTCGGCCCCGGACTTGGGAAACGGTCGCGCGGCTGCGGTCCGCGGCTGGGCCCGGCAGGTGGCCGCCGCGGTGCCGGTGGCCTCGGCCGTGGCGGTCGAGCCGGCCCTGGCTGATGAACTGGCGGCGATCTCGACCGCGGCGGCCGTCGACGAGGCGATCGTGCGGGCCGCAGCGGCCGCGCCGGCCGCCGCCGTCGGCGGGTGTGACCTGGTGCTCGTGACGCCGGCGGCCGTGACCGACGGTGCGGCCGGGTTCCTCGCCTGTTTTGGCCGACATGCCGACCTGGCGGTGAACACCTTCGAACGCGACGGGCTCGGCGGCACGCTCGTGTCCGCGACCGGGCTGCCCGGTGCGATCCTCGGCTGGAACGACGCCGGGCTCGTGGCCTTCGTGGCGCTGGGCGCGGCCACCGACTCGCCCCCGGGTGGCTTCGTCGAGCGGATCGTGACCGGTTGCCGCACGCTCGCCGCCGCCGAACACCTGCTCACTGCCGCAGCTCGCGCCCCGCGCGGGCTCGTGGTCGCGTCGGCGGAGGGCGGAATCCAGGTCGATGCCACCGGCGGCGTGGAACCGGCCGGGGCGAGCGTTCGTCGCGCGGAGCGGAGCGGACCGCTCGTCCGGGTGGCGCTGGCCGACGGCGACTCCTCCGCGTGCGGAACGATCGCGAAACTGATCGCCCGCGAGCCGGCCGTGGCCGACACGCTGTCGGCGGCCTGTCCGTGGCTGGCGGTCGGCGGTGGTGTTGCCGATGCCGTGACGAGCGGCGGGCCATGGGGTCGGGACTGGGCCGGCCGGAGCGCCGGCCTGGGCGGGACCTGGATCGGGCAGCCGGTGGCGAAGTCTGGGGCCGCCGCCGTGTCGTCTGGCCGCGTCAGCCCGGCTTCCGATCAGGCGGCCGTCACGCGGCGCTACGAGCTCGAACTGATCGATTTGGGCCCGGCCGCGGCGGTGCGATCGCTCCTGGGTGAGCGGGTGGCCATCCTCGGCACCGGACCGCTCACCGGGGCGATCCATAAGCAGCTCGCCGTCGCGGGCGCGTTGCCGGTCACGATCGAAGCGGCGGCGGTGTCCGATCCGGAGGCCGCGGCCTTCACGCTCGCCCGCGCGGAAGCGGCTGGCGCGGTCCGGCATCTCCTCGTCGTCGCGCCGCACGGCCAAGCTGCCGGCGAGGCGCTCTCCGCGGCGTTCGTCGCCTGCCAGAAGTGGCTGGCGGCCCGCTCACGGGCCGGCGACGTGGCGGCCTCCACCCTCACGGCCGTCTGTGATCTCGGCGGTGGCTTCGGCCTCGCCGGCACGATCGGTGAACCTTCGAGCGGCGGGCTCGCAGGCTTGTTCAAGGGACTGGCGCGGGAGTTTCCCGAACTGCGGGTGCGGGTGGTCGACACGGCCGCCACGCGGCCGGCGGCCGAGTCGGCCATGGCCGTAGTTGCCGAGATGACCGACGGCGACGGCCCCGTGGAAGTGGGCTCCGTCGACGGCCGGCGGGTGACCGTGAAGGCCGTGGAGCGGCCCGCGGCATCGGCGGCGGCAAGCTTGGCGGCTCTGGCCCGCGGGGCCTGCTGGCTCGTAACCGGCGGCGCGCGGGGCGTGACCGCGGCCTGTGCCCGCGAGCTCGGCCGGCGTCATGGCGTGTCGCTCGTGCTCGTCGGCTCCACGAGGCCGGTGGCGGTGGAACCCGCTTGGCTCCAGCTCACCGCCGACGGGCTCCGCGACCTCAAGAGCCGGATCATGCTCGACGCCAAGCGGCGGGGCGACGACCCGCGGCAGGCCTGGGCCGCGGTCGAGAAGTCGATCGAGATCAGTCGTTCGCTCGCGGCGCTCGCGGCCGAGGGGATCGTGGCCCGCTACGAGGCCTGTGATCTGGCCGACGAAGCGGCCGTGCGCGGCCTGGTGGCGCAGGTGGCCCGCGACGTGGGTCCGATCCGCGGCATCGTCCACGGGGCAGGCTGGGAGTCGGCCTGCCGGTTCGAGAAGAAGACGCCCGAGTCGCTGGCCCGCACGATCGGCCCCAAGTGTGCCGGGCTGGAACACTTGCTGGCGGCGGTCGATGCCCGGGCGCTCGAGATGCTCGTCGGCTTCGGCTCCACGAGCGGGCGGCTCGGCGGCCACGGCCAGGCCGACTACTCGCTCGCCAACGACATGCTCGCCAAGCTCGTCGCCGCCGCGCGGCAGCGGCGGCCCGGCTTGCGGGCGGCAACGTTCCACTGGCATGCCTGGGACGAGGTGGGTATGGCGAGCCGGCCGGAGAGCCGGTTCGTGCTCGAGCAGTTCGGTCTGAAGTTCATGCCGCTGGCCGAAGGCGTGGGCCGGTTCATGGCCGACGTCGAGGCAGGCCTGCCGGCGGCCGAGGTGCTCGTGACCGAGCCGGCGATGCTGGCCCATGCCGACGCGCTGGCATCGGAACCCGCCACGGCCGCGTCGGTGGCCTCTCCTGCCGCGGCCGCGGTCGAGCTGCCGGCCAACGTCGGCAGCCTCGTGGAGCGGATCAGCCGGCGGGACGGTGTCACGGCGGTGAACTTCCTGCTCGACCCGCTCGCCGACCGGTTCCTCGTGGATCATCTGCAGTACGGCCGGCCGCTGCTGCCGGCGGTGATGGGCGCGGAGCTCATCGCCCAGGCGGCGATCGCCGCGGGACTGGCCGAGAGTGTGGGCGAGATTCGTGACTTCGCCGTCGAGCGGCCCTGCACCTTCCCGACCGACGCGGCCCGGGAACTCTGGGTCGAGGTGTCGGCCGGCGGGGAGGCCCGCGGGCTGGCGGCCGTCCTCGGGCCGGATGGGCGGCCGACCGGCACCGACCGCGTGCACTTCCGCGGCGTCGCGGTGGGGGGTCCGGCGGCGGCGTTCACCGCCGACGTGGGTGAGCCCACCTTCCCGTTCAATCCGATGGTCTATCAGGAGTCGGCGCCGATGCGGCACGGACCCTCGTTCCGGACGCTCGACGGCCTGTTCCTCGACCGCAACGGCGGCTGGGGGCGGCTCACGGCGCCGCGAGGTGCCGGAGTCGCAGCGCCGCGCGGCGATCGTGGCTGGACCGTTCCGGCGGCGCTGCTCGACGGCGTGATCGTGGGCTGTGCGGTCTTCTCCTACATCCTCTGCGGCCGCCGCGTCGAGATCCCGGTGAAGTTCGAACGGCTGCGGATCGCGGCTCGGCCCACGCCGGGCGAAGCCTGCACGGCCCGGATGCTGTTCCGCAGTCAGGATCCCCGCGAGACCGTCTACGACCTCGTCGTCGCCGGGGCCGATGGCCGGCCAATCCTGGCGCTCGACGGGCTGCACCTGGCGGTGATGGCCGGGGAACGGAGCCCGCCGGCATGACCGCCGCCTGTCCGACCGACACGACGCGTGACCAGTTCGACCGCCGCCGGCTGACGGTGGCCGGCCGCGCCGTCGACCTTGCCATCGCCGTGGTCGCTGAATGGCACGGGCCCGAGCCCGCGGTCGCGCGGTCGCTGGCCGAGGATCTGGCCGCCACACGGGTGCAGGCCGACCGCCACCACCTCCGGATCGCGGCGCTCGCCCCCTCGGGTCGGCCGGTTCTCCTCGTCGGCGGTCGGGCCGCCGGGCTGGCGGTGTCGCTCTCGCACATCGAGGGGCTGGCGGCGGCCGCCGTCGCGGAAGGCCTCGGGGTGGGCATCGATCTGGTCGATCCCGCCGACGCGGGCCGGGGACTCGACTTCTGGTTTTCGCCCGAGGAACTCGCGCTCGAGCCCGACGAGGGCCTGCTGCGGGCCCGGCTCTGGGCCGCCAAGGAGGCCGCCTACAAGGCCGCCGGGCTCGACGAGGAACTGCGGCCGCGCACGGTGACGATCGAGTCGCTCGCCCCGCACGCCTTTACCTGGACCGCGCGGTCCGGGTTCACCCGCGCGGCCGGCCAGGGGCGGTTTCTCACGGTGGATCGCCGCATCGTCGCCGTGGCCGTCGCCACCGACCGCCGCGCTGCCGAACCGGCTCACGCCTTTCCGTTCACCCCGTCGGAGATGTTTTTCGCATGATCGACCTGACTGGCAAAGTGGCACTCGTCACCGGCTCGAGCCGGGGCATCGGCCGGGCCTGCGCCCTGCGGCTGGCCGAGGCCGGCGCCGACGTCGTCATCAACTTCGTGACCAGCGGCCGTGAGGCCGACGCCGTCGCGGCCGAAATCGCGGCGCTCGGCCGCCGGGCCGCCTGCGTGCGGGCCGACGTGGGCGAGGAGGAGGACGTCGAAGACATGATCGGCTTCGTCGAGCAGGAGTTCGGCCGGCTCGACATCCTCGTGCACAACGCCGCGACGGGCGGGTTCCGGCCGCTGGCCGCCACCACGCAGCGTCACTTCGACGCCGCGATGCACACCAACGTGCTCTCGCTCGTCTACTTGCTCAAGGCGGCCGCGCCGCTGCTCGAGCGGGCCGAGGGGCGGGGCAAGGCAATCGTTCTCTCGAGCCACGGCACCCACATGGCCCTGCCCATGTACGGCCTGATCGGCGGCTCGAAGGCGGCGCTCACGGCGCTGGCCCGCCACTGGGCGCTCGAACTCGGCGACCGCGGCGTGAACGTGAACATCGTCGAGGCCGGGCTCGTGGAGACCGACTCGACGCGGCGGCTGCCCGGCGCGGCCGAGATGTTCGCCGGGCGGAAGGAGAAGACGATGACCGGCGAGCGGATGCTGGAGGCGCCGGACGTGGCCGACGCGGTGCTGTTCCTGGCCAGCTCCCTTTCGGATCTGGTCCAGGGCCAGACGCTGGTCGTGGACGGTGGTGCCGCGATTCACGTTTGATAGGCTGCGACGACCCGGCGGGGCGAGGTCGCCCCTGCGTTTTCGAGAGACAAGCATGTCACGCCCACGCACCGACTCCTACATCCTCCTCACCGGGGCGACCGGCCTGCTGGGCCGGTCGCTCGTTCGCGACCTGGCGGCCACAGGCCACCGCGTGGCGGTGATCGTCCGCGGCTCGAAGTCGGGCGACGCAGCGACCCGCGTCGACGAGTTGCTTCGCGACTGGCAGGAGGTGGCCGGGGTCCACGTTCCCTGCCCGGTGGTGCTCGAGGGGGATCTCACGGCCGAGGGCCTCGGGCTCGCACCGGAACAACGGGCCTGGATCGCGGCCAACGTGCGGGAGGTGGTGCACTCCGCGGCCAGCCTGGTGTTCGGCAAGCGGGAGGCCGACGGCGAGCCCTACACGAGCAACGTGGGGGGCACGCGGAACGTGCTCGCGCTCTGTCGCGACGCGGGCATCCGCCGGCTGCACCACGTCTCGAGCGCCTACGTCTGCGGCCTGCGGACGGGCACCGTGCTCGAGCGGGAGCTCGACGTGGGCCAGACCTCGGGCAACGACTACGAGCGGAGCAAGATCGTCTCGGAAGGGGAGGCGACGACCACTGACTTCCTCGACGTGGTGACGGTGCACCGGCCGAGCATCATCGTCGGCGACGTCGTGCATGGGTTCACCAACACGTTTCATGGCTTCTACCGGCCGCTGCGGATCGTGATGCCGTTCGTCGAGGCCTTCGTCGACGCCACGCTGCCGCGCGGATCGCTGCTGGCCGTGATGGGCATGGACGGCCACGAGTCGAAGAACCTCGTGCCGGTCGACTGGGTC
>JBILOA010000133.1:0-5690 GCA_044374735.1 Pirellulales bacterium
GCCCGAGATCGCGTAACCGCCCCCCGGCTTGCCGAAGTCGGGAATGCTGCCGAAGTAGGGCCGGTCGCCGCCGCGGGCAAACTGCGGCGAGGCCACCTCGATGTAGCCCGGTCGCTCCGGAGCCGTGGCCAGTTCCCGGACGACGTCGGTGACGAGGTCGGCGAGCTGCGCGAGGCCGTCGTAGTTGACCTTCTCGGCCGTGTCGGTCGGGCGGTGGTAGTCGCCGTGTGACCCGGTGAACACGTGGAGCACAGGGATCTTCTTCGCGTAGAAGCTGGCGTGGTCGCTCGGCCCGAATCCCCCCGGCTCCTTGGCGACCTCCAGACCGCGGGCCGCCACGAGCCGGTCGACGAGGGCTTCGAGGCCCGTGCCCGTGCCGGTGCCGTGCACGATCACCTTCTCGCCCGCCAGCCGGCCGACCATGTCGAGGTTCACCATGGCCACCGTGTCGGCCAGGGGCACCGCCGGATTGGCGGTGTAGTGGGCACTCCCGAGCAGGCCGCGCTCCTCGCCGGAAAACGCCGCAAACAGCACGCTGCGGGGCAGCCGCGGTCCGGCCGCGAGCCGGCGGGCCACCTCGGCCAACAGGGCCGTGCCGCTGGCGTTGTCGTCGGCGCCGTGATGGATCGCCCGCTCCCCCGGAGCCGCCGAGTTGGCGCCGCCGTAGCCGAGATGGTCGTAGTGGGCCCCGAGCACGACCGTCTCGCGGGAGTCGATCGCCGGCGACTCCCCGGCTGCCGGCCGCCCCGCGCCGGGCAGCAAACCCAGGATGTTGCGGCCTTCCGTCTGCACGCGTTCGATGGAGGTGCGGCCCCGCAGCCGCCAGCCCGGCAGCACGCCGCTCTTCGGCTCGAGCTTCTCGTCGATCGCCTGTTGCAGCTCCGTGAGCGGCCGGCCGAGCGACTGACGCACGACGTCGTCCAGCAGCGACCGCCGGACGTGCAGGATCGGCATCGTGCGGCGGTCGGAGCCCTCGCCGGCGCGGCTGAAGGGCAACAGTGCGTCGCCCTCGGCGTCGGTGTCGTTGCAGAACACGAGCCCGCCCGCCTCGTGCTCCGAGGCGTTGGCCGCCTTGCGGGCCAGGGCCGCGTGCTGCGACGTCTGATTGCCCTCGAAGGCGCCGTGCGGGTTGTCCTTTTGGGGCTCTTGCCGCAGCACGATCACGGCGGTTCCCTTGACGCCGCCCGCCGCATCGAGCGGGGCGTAGTCGTCGTACTTCTCGGCCGGGGCCGTGATCCCGTAGCCCGCAAACGCCAGCGGCAGGTCAAACTCGCCCGAGCCGCCGATCGCCAGCGGGGTGAAATCCTTGCCCAGCACGAGCGGCACCACCCGCTGCTTGCCCGTCTCGTCGGGCGGACCGACCAGTTCCGCGGTGTTGGCCTCGGCCGGCCCGAGCGTCGCCTCGAGGGTCATCTCGAAGGGCTGGAGACGCGTCGCCCGCCCCTCCGGCGCGAGCAGGCCGAGGTCGGTGAACCGCCGCTCCACCCATTCAGCCGCGGCCTCGATGCCCTTCGTGCCCGGCCCCCGCCCCTCCCGCTCGGGCGCAGCAAGCCAGGTCACATCGCGTTCGAGGGCGGCCCGGGCCGGCGAATCCGGCCGCTCCGCGGGAACCGGCGGAACCACCACGGCCTGGCCGACCGGTTCCACCGCGGGCGGGGCAACCACACCCTGCCCCACCGCCACCGCCGTGAGCATCACCAGGCAGCTCACCGCCGCCATCGCTTCCCGTCGTCGATTGCCGTCCATGCGTCCGCAGGCTCCAGGAGTCGCTCGAACTGTCACCTCCGGTGATTCTACGCCCGTGGCCCCGGCGGCGGAGGCGTCGCTTCCCGCGCACGCCGGCTCATGCAACAATGATGCGAAAACGAAGCGTCTCGGCCGCGCCCGCTCCGGCCTCGAGGGGCCGCCGAAACTGCCGTCTCCGGGAACCTGCCCCTTGCCCGCCCTCTTCGTCATCCAGGGTTTCAATCGCGGCGCCCGCTTCGACTTCGACGGCGACGCCGGAGCGGTCAGCATCGGCCGCGAAGCCGGCAACCTGATCAAGCTCGACGACCACGAGATCTCGCGGCGCCACGCGGAGATTCGTCGCGTCGGCGAGAGCTACATCGTCGGCGACCTCAAGAGCTCGAACGGCACGTTCCTCAACGATGCCAAGGTCGAGCGGGCGGAACTGGCCAGCGGCGACCGGATCCGGATCGGCCGCTCCGTCCTGCTCTTTTCCGGTGACGGCCAGGAGCCTCCCGGCCTGGCCACGGTCGACATCGTGCCCGCCAACGGCGACGCGGATGGCTCGCGGATCGTCCGCAGCATGCGGGAGGAGGACTCGATCGTCCTGGCATCCCCGGCGGAAGACGGCCAGAACCGCTGGCTCGCCCGGGCCCGCAGCAACCTGCAGGTGATGTATCGCACCGCCCTGGCCGTCAGCCACACGCTCGACATCGACGAGCTGCTCACCCGGATCCTGCAGCTGGTGTTCGAGTGGGTCGAGGCCGACCGCGGCTGCATCATGCTCCTCGACCCCGACACCCGCGAGCTCACGTCGAAGGCCCGCCGCGACCGCCGGGCCGGCGACACCGGCACGATGGCGATCAGCCGGACGATCCTCGACTACGTGCTCGAGCGGGCCGAGGGCGTGCTCACGAGCGACGCCCAGGACGACGATCGCTTCGCCAGCGGCAACAGCGTGGTGCGGACGGGTGTCCGTGAGGCGATCTGCGTGCCGATGCGGGGCCGCTACGGAACGGTCGGCGTGATCTACGTCGACACGATGGTGCCGCTGGTCGAGTCGCTCGACCAGCGTCGATTCAGCGACGACCACCTCAAGCTGATGATCGCGATCGGCCACCAGGCGGCCCTGGCCGTCGAGGACACCACCTACTACTCGGCGATGGTGCAGTCGGAGCGGCTGGCGGCCGTCGGCCAGACGATCGCCACGCTCTCGCACCACATCAAGAACATCCTCCAGGGGATCCGCGGCGGCAGCTACATCGTGGAGATGGGCCTCGAGAACGAGGACGTGGGGGTCGTCCAGAAGGGCTGGGAGATCGTCCGCCGCAACCAGGACAAGATCTCCTCGCTCGTGATGGACATGCTCTCCTTCAGCAAGGAGCGGGAGCCCGACCCGATGCCCAGCGACCTCGTGGCCCTCGTCGACGACGTGGTCGAGACGGTGCGGCAGCGGGCCACGGAGTCGGGGGCGACGATTCACTGGGACCGGCCCGGCGGCCTGCCCCGGCTGCTGTTCGACCCCGTCGGGCTGTCGCGGGCCGTGCTCAACGTGGTCACCAACGCGCTCGACGCCGTCGAAGGCCGGCCGGACGCCACCGTGACGATCACGGCCGAGGCCGACCGCGAAACGGGCGTGGCCCGGATCACCGTCGCCGACAACGGGGCGGGCATGTCGCGGGAGACCCTCGCCGAGATCTTCACGCTGTTCGTCTCCACCAAGGGCGCGAGGGGCACGGGCCTGGGCCTGACCGTCAGCCGCAAGATCCTCCGCGAGCACGGAGGCGACATCCGCGCCGCCAGCCGGGAGGGGGAAGGCAGCACCTTCGTGCTGGAGCTTCCGCTCCGACTGCCGGCCCCGGATGGCCACGAGGCCGATCCCGCGGCCACGCTCGGCGCCGCCGGAGGCGTACCGGCGGTCGAGCCATGACCATGTCGGCCGCCGCCGGGAGCCGGCCGATTTCGGCGGTGATCATCACCCGCGACGCGGAGGCTCGGCTCGCCGCGGTGCTCGGGGCGGTCGACTTCTGTGCGGAGCGACTCGTGCTCGATTCGGGTTCGACCGACGAGACCGTCGCCGTCGCCCGGGCGGCCGGCGCCCGGGTGGAGCACCAGCCCTTCCTCGGCTATGGGCCCCAGAAGTGCCGGGCCGTGGCCCTCGCGACCCACGACTGGATCCTCGCGATCGATGCCGACGAGGTGCTCGACGACGAGGCCCGCGACGCGATCCGCCGGCTCGACCTCGCCGACCCCCATGCCTGCTGGGCGGTGCGCCGCCGCACCTTCATCGGCTCCCGCGAGGTGGTTCATGGCGCCTGGCGAAACGATCGCGTGCTGCGGCTCTTCAACCGGACGACAGCCGGGTTCAAGCCGCTGCCGGTGCACGAGGAGGTGGAGGCGGGCCGCCAGCCGACGCTCCTGCCGGGCTCGCTGCTCCACTACAGCTACATGGGCTGCGGCGACGTGCTGGCGCGCGCGGTGCGGTATGCGCCGCTCAAGGCGGCGATCATGCGGCGCAAGGGACAGCGGCCGCGGGCCTTGAGCCTCCCGTTCCGGGCGCTCGCGGCCTTCGCGGGCAGCTACTTCTGGCGGGGAGGCTGGCGGGACGGGGCGGCCGGGTTCGTGGTGGCGCTCGCGCGGGTGATCGACTCCACGCTGCCCCGGGCGATGCTCCTGCTCGACGAGCCGACACGCGACGGGCCGTGACCCGCCCGACGGTCACTCGGCGCGGAGCGCGGCGAGCATCCGCTCCATGTCGGCCGGCAGCGGCGCCTCGAACCGGAGGCGTTCGCCCGTGACCGGATGATCGAGTTCGAGCCGCGCGGCGTGGAGCGCCTGCCGCTCGAGCAGGGGCGGGCCGGGGGGAAGGCCGAGCCAGGCCGGCTCGATCACCGTCCGGCCGCTGTACAGCCCGTCGCACAGCACCGGCGCGCCGACGGCGGCCAGATGCACGCGGATCTGGTGGGTCCGTCCGGTGCGCGGCGTGACCCGCACGAGGGCCCCCACGCGAAACCGCTCCACGACCTCGTACCGCGTCACCGCCTCCCGGCTCGTCGGATGGTCCCGCCGGACGGCCATCTTCTCCCGTTGGTAGGGATGGATGCCGATCGGCAGGTCGATCTCGTCGGCATCGAACCGCGGCTGACCCTGGGTGATGGCGAGGTAGGTCTTGGCCACGGTCCGCCGCTCGAACTGCCGGGCGAGCGCGTGGTGGGCGGCCTCCGAGCGGGCCACCGCGATCACGCCGCTGGTATCGCGGTCGAGCCGGTGCACGATCCCCGGCCGCGTCGGTCCGCCGGCGGTGGAGAGCCCGCCGGCTCCGTCGCGCTCCAGATGCCACTTGAGCGCGCCGGCGAGCGTGCCCTGCCAGTTGCCCTTGGCGGGGTGCACGACCATCCCGGCGGGCTTGTCGACCACGGCGAGCGCCTCGTCGACGTGGAGAAACTGAAGCGGGATCTCCTCGGCGGCCGGGCCGGCCCGCGGCGGCGCAGGCACCGTGAACACGACGAGCGAGCCGGGCTTCAGCTTGGCCGAGCCGCGCACCGCGACGCCATTGAGCCGCACGGCGCCCCCGGCGATGGCCCGGGCCAGGAACGAGCGGCTGCTCTCGGGAAACGCCCGGGCCAACAGGACATCGAGCCGCAGGCCCGCGTCCTCGGGCCCGATCACGAGCGAAACCTCGTCACCCGGCCGGTGGCTCGGCGGGCTTGTCTCCAGGCTTTCCGGCATCGGCGGCGGGCTCGGCGGGCTTGCCGGATTCGGCGGCTGGTGTGGCTGGTTCATTGGCGGGTTTCGTCGGCTCGGCGGCGGGCGGCTGGCCCACGGCCGGTCGGGACTCAAACCATTTGTACCACCGCTCGACCGACCCGCGGGTCAGGGCTGCGGCCCGCTCCTCCGCCAGCCCGCGAAACGGGCTCTCCGGATACTCGACCACCAGCGCCTCGTAGCCCCGCTTGGCCTCGGCG
>JBILOA010000276.1:0-3809 GCA_044374735.1 Pirellulales bacterium
GTCGCTCGATGCCAGCTTCGCTTTCGGCATCCTGCCTGCGCTCGCTGACAACGCCGGCCCCCCTGGCACGGGCAGCCCCACGCGGATCCTCGTCGTGCTGTTCCTTGGCGGCGGCGATCTGCCTCTGGGCTGCGACGGCGGTGGCGGGGGACTGGCCGCAGATCCTGGGGGCCCGGCGGGATGGGCATGCGGCCGCCGATGAGCAACTCGCCGCCGCGTGGCCCGCGGCTGGGCCGCCGGTGGTCTGGAGCCGCGAGGTCGGCGCCGGCTATGCGGGCGTCGCCGTCGCCGCAGGCCGGGCGTATCTGTTTCACCGCATCGGCGACCGCGAACTCGTCGAGGCCCTCGATGCCGCGACGGGCAAGACCATCTGGAAAGACGACGGCCATCCGACGGCGTTCCAGCCCCAGGTGGGCGGGGGTGACGGGCCGCTGTGCGTGCCGGTCGTAGCGGGAGACAAGGTCGTCGTCTTCGGCGCCTCGGGCACGCTCGCCTGCCTCGACGCCAAGACCGGCCGCCGGCAATGGACGCGGGAGACCCACCGCGACTATGCCGCCCCCGAGGGCTACTTCGGCGCGGGTTCCACGCCGCTGGTCGTGGCCGGCCGCGTGATCGTCAACGTGGGCGGGGCCAAGCAGGACGCGGGCCTGGTGGCCTTCGACCTGGCCTCCGGTGAACCGGCCTGGAACACGCTGGCCGATGCAGCGAGTTATTCCGCGCCGGTGCCGGTGGAGGTCGACGGCAAGCCCCACGTGCTCGCCGTGACGCGATTGGCGTGCGTGCTCGTCGATGCCGCGACAGGCGAGATCCGGTGGCGGTTTCCCTTCGGCCAGCGGGGCCCGACCGTGAACGCCGCGACGCCCGTGCTCCTCCCCGAGGGGCGGCTGCTCGTCACCGCGGCCTACGGGATCGGCTCGGTGTGCGCCGCCTTCGACGGCGGGGCCGTACGGCCGCTCTGGGAGGGCGTCGACTCGCTGGCCACGCAATACTGCACGCCCATCCTCGTGGCCGGACATCTGTATGCGATCGACGGCCGCGACGATGTGCCCCCAGCCGATTTCAAGTGTCTCGATTCGGCGACCGGCCGCGTCCTGTGGGTGGAACGCGACTTCGGTTACGGCACGCTCGTCGAGGCCGCCGGCAAGCTGATCGCGACCAAGACCGACGGCGAACTGGTGCTCGTGGAGCCCGACGCGGCGAAGCTCAAAACCCTGGCCCGCTCGCGACCCTTCGGCCCGGAACTCACAGGCGCCCTCCGCGCGCTGCCGGCGCTGGCCGCCGGCCGGCTCTATCTCCGCGACGACCGCCGGCTGCTCTGCCTTCAGGTCGGCCCGTGACCGCCGTGCGGGTCAGTGCTTGAGCGAGTCGGCCTCGAAGGGCCGTGGGAGGAAGTCGGCCAGACGGAATGTGCCCCGGCCGTCGATCTCGATCGCCGTGTCGGCCGAGCCGAACTCGTTGATCACCTGCAGACACGCGCCGCAGGGGGCGATCTTCGCGACGAGCGTGCCGTCGCGGTCGCGGCAGGTGAGCGCCACCCGCACGAGCCGGCGGCCCCCGGCCGTTACGCCGGCGAAGATCGCCGCTCGCTCGGCGCAGATCGTGAGGCCGTAGGAGCCGTTCTCGACGTTGGCGCCGCCATGCGGCACGGCGGTCTCGGCGAACATGACGGCGGCCCCGACCCGCCACCCCGAGTAGGGCGAATAGGCGTGCGCGGCGGCCGCGCGGGCGATGGTGACGAGTGCATCGGGGGCGGGCGGCTCGGTCGGCATCTGGCACGTGGGGCTGGAGGGCGTGGCTCGCGGGCCCAGCATAATCCGCCGGAGCGTTGGCCGGCTGGGCTGCCGGCCGCCAGTCGTCGCCCTGCCCCTCCCTGGCAGGGCCGGGGTACGCTGCATCGGTTCGGATATCCGGTGCCAGGAGGTCGTCGCTGATGTGGCTCGAGCGGTTCGGTGGAGTGTGCGTGGCGGCGGGGGCGGTCTTCGCGGTGGCAGCGGAGCCGACCGATTCGGAGACGGTCGCCTTTTTCGAATCGGGGGCGATCCCCGTGCTGCGGCTCGAGCTTTCAACCGCGGCCCGCCAGCGACTGCGGGACGAGCCGCGGGAATACGCGCGGTGCGCGCTGGTCGAAGACGGCAAGACCGTCGTCGCCCGGGCGGCTGTGAAGCTCAAGGGTGCCGCCGGGAGCTATCGCGACTTCGACGACCGGCCGTCGCTGACGCTCAAGATCGACAAGTACGAGAAGGGCGGGCGGTGGCACGGGATGCAGAAGTTCCATCTGAACAACGCCGTCCAGGACGAGACCTACCTGTGCGAATGGCTGGGCGCGCGGCTGTTTCGGGCGGCGGGCTACCCGGCCCCGCTGGCCGGCCACGTGCGGCTCTGGATCGACGACCGTGACCTGGGGCTGTACGTGCTCCGTGAGGGCTTCGACGAACCGTTTCTCGATCGTACGTTCGGCGCGGCAGAGGGCACCCTCTACGACGGCGGCTTCGTCCAGGACCTCGACGAGGAACTTGAAATGGACGTCGGCGAGGATCCCGACGACCGCGACGACCTCGTCGGCCTGGCCACCGCCTGCCACGAGCCGGATCCGGCCATCCGCCGGGAAGCGATCGAGGCGCGGCTCGATCTCGACCGGTTCCTCTCGTTCATGGCGCTCGAGCGGATCTGCGGCCACTGGGACGGCTACTCGCTCAACCGCAACAACTACCGGCTCTGGTTTCCCGCCGCTGGCCGCGGCAGCTTTCTGCCGCACGGCATGGATCAACTGTTCGGCGATCCGGAGGCCGGGGTCTTCGACCACGCCTCCCCGCTGGTGGCTGCCGCGGTGATGCAGGACGACCGCTGGCGGGACCGATACCGGGAGAAACTCGGCGACCTCGTGCGGGTCGTGCGTCCGGTCGACCGCTGGCTGGGCGAGGTGGACGCCTGCCACGACCGGATCCAGGCGATCTTGGCCGACGTCGACACCGAGGCCGCAGCGGCGCACCGGGACCGGGTCGCGGAGTTCAAGGAGCGGCTCGGCCAACGGGTCGACGCCCTGGACCGGCTCGTCGCCGCCGGACCCGAAGAGCCGCTCGCGTTCGCCGCGGAGGCCGACGGGCCGCTGGCCGACTGGCAGCCGGCCCCCGAGGCCGAGGACGTACGCCTGGAGGAGGAGGATGTCGACGGCGTGCCTGGCTACGGTGTCGTCCGCGACGCGTTCGGCGACCATGCGTCGTCCTGGCGACGCCAGCTGCTCCTGCCGCGGGGACGCTACCGCTTCGTCGCCCGGGTGCGAACCGAGGGCGTGATCCCGATTCCCGACGATCAGGCCGGCGGCGCGGGCATCCGGCTCGCCGGCACGGGCCGGGCCGACGAGGTCGTGGGCACGACCCCGTGGCGGACGCTCGTCCAGGAGTTCGTCGTCCGCGAGGATCAGAGGCTCGTCGAACTGATCCTGGAGCTGCGGGCGCGCCGCGGACGGGCCTGGTTCGACCGGGAATCGCTCCGGCTGGAAAGGCTCGGCGAGCCGTGAGCCCTGCCAGACCTTCCAACCGTTCGTCCCCACGTGACCAACTTCGCATGGATCATCGCTCCACCGGTTTGCGGGCTCGTGGATCCAAGCTCCTGACGCGCTTCGCGTTGGGTTGCCTGTTCCTGCTCTGGCTTGCGCCCACCCAAGCGACCTGGTACCGCGAGCATGTCGAAGACGGCGCGGACATCATCATGATGGACCTGCGCTGGCCCTACTGGCCCTCAGGTTCCTACTTCGCCAACTGGAACTCCAGCTTCAATCCCAAGCCGAACAACCTCTCCTTCTACGCGGG
>JBILOA010000135.1:0-5642 GCA_044374735.1 Pirellulales bacterium
AGACGGCCCGCACGGTGGCTTCCGGGCTCGGGATCGACGAGTTCCGGGCGGGGATGAAGCCGGAGGGAAAGCAAGCGGTCGTGCTGGAGTTGCAGGCGGCGGGCCGCACGGTGGCGATGGCCGGCGACGGCATCAACGACGCTCCGGCCCTGGCCGCGGCCGACGTCGGCATCGCGATGGGCACCGGCTCCGATGCCGCCATCGAGTCGGCCGGCGTCACGCTCGTGAAGGGCGACCTGCGGGGAATCGTGAAGGCGATCGACCTCAGCCGTCACACGATGCGGAACATCCGCCAGAACCTCTTTTTCGCGCTGGTCTACAACGCGCTCGGCGTGCCCATCGCGGCGGGGGTGCTCTATCCGCTGTCGAGCCACCTGCTGCTCAATCCGATGCTCGCGGCGGGCGCCATGAGCCTGAGTTCGGTGTCGGTGGTGGCAAACGCCCTACGGCTGCGGACGATGAACCTGGGCGGCCGCGCCGGGGGAGCGGAGCGGCTGCCTGCCCGAGCCGCCGAAGCCCGCCCGTGAGCTTCCCGTGGGCGGCCTGGTCCTTGGCCCGCGTTACCAAACACCACCGGGAGCCGGGAGGATTGCAGGACCGGTTTCACGGGACGTCGTAGACGAACGCCCAGCCGGCGTCGCGGGTTGCCTGGGCGACGGCGTCACGGAAGCGGCCGAACTCCATCCGCCCCGAACCTCCGACCGCCTGATCAACCCGGGTGCTCGTCACGCGGGAGCCGGACTGGACGGTCTTCTCCATCGTCAACGTCGGCGGTGGCAGGCCCCACGAGGCGTCGACGGCGATCTCCCGGAGATGCACCTCGTGCGCTTCGGGCAGGAGCCGGCAGGTGACCGTATCGGTCACCTTGCGACCACCGAGAAACCACTTCGACTTGATGGCGGTCAGCGTGCCGGTCAGGCCATGAGGCCCCTGCCGGGCGATGCTGCCACCCTCGGTCTTCACCACCGCGGCGATCTTGTCGAGCAAGTCGGAATCAGCCATTGGTTTTTGCATGACAGCCTCCGGTTTCAGGGTCCTGCCGGCATGCTACGAGTGGGCCGCGATGCGGATAACGAGCCTGGCAAAAGCCCGCGATTCACGGGCCGGGCCGCTCGGTCGACAGTTCGGGCGAGCGCTGGCGGCCTGCCTGAACCGGCCTGCTTGCCCCGCTTTGCAGCGTTCACCCTCGGCCCGGCGTCCGCCCCCCTGCCGGCCAGCGATCCAGGGTGGAAACGTGGCCAGGGGCCCGCTATTGATCCCGTCCCGTCGCCCCGTTCACCGCCAGGATTCGCCCGCCCATGACCAGGCTGCCCGCCGTTTTCGACGGCATACTCGCCCTGCCGATGCCCATGCTCATCGGCTTCCTGATGCTCTACTGGGGATGCTTCGCCGTCATCGTGCACTGGTATCTCGTCCCCTGGATCGCCGGCCGACGCGGGGAAAAGCTGGGCCGCCTGGAGGCGGAGGTGCCCGCCCAGATCGGCCTCGCCTTCGGGCTCCTCGTGTCGTTCATCGCCATGCCGATCTGGGAAGAGCACGGCCGGGCGGAGGAGTCCGCCCGGAACGAGGCCGCCGCCTACCGGGAGATGCAGGAGGCGCTGGAAGACGAGGCGTCCGGATCCGGGCAGGGGTTGACCGGGCTCGTGCAGCAGTCGGCGGAGTTCGTGGTCTTCGAGGAATGGCCGCAGCTGGCCCACCTGCTCACGCCCCGCATCGACGCCCAACCGCTCCGTGCCCTGCGGCATGCCATTCACGACCTGCCCGACGCGCCCCTCAAGACGGAACTCCGCGACCATCTGCGACAGGCCACGGAAGCCAGGCAGACGCGGCTGCGCATCGCGGCCACGCGTCCGCCGCCGGCGCGGTGGGGCATCATCGGCGCGCTGGCCATCCTCACGCTGCTGGGCGTGGGCCTGATTCATGCCGACAGCTACCGGGCCCGCCGGATCGCCCTGGCAATGGTGGCGGTGGGCATCACCTGCTGCTTCGTGATCCTGATGGCCTATACCCGGCCCTACCTCGGCCAGTTCGCCGTGAAGCCGGTCGACCTCGTGGAGCTGATCGACGAGATGCGTGCCGACGAGCGGCTGGCCTTCTCCACGCCGCTCGAGCCAGCATCGGTCGGTCGATGAGTGGGTGATTCGGAGGCCGAAAGACTCATTGGCATCCGCGGAACGGGTTTTCGTCAGTTGCCGCGTGCCCCGCCGTCGGCCGGCTGGAAGTGCGGGTCGCCACACTGCCAGAGGAAGAACGACCAGATGTCGGCCAGCTCCTCGCGGGCCTGCCGGCGGGTCGAGCCCTGCCCGTGCCCGGCGTGGTAGTCGATCCGCAGGAGCACCGGCCGCGGGCTCGCGGTCGCCGCCTGAAACCGCGCCGCGGTCTTGGCCGACTGCCAGGGGGCCACGCGGGGGTCGTTGATCCCGTGGGTCAACACGACGCCGGGATACCGCACGCCGTCGCGAATCTGGTGGAGCGTGCTCATCGCCAGCAGGCCACGAAACTCATCCTCCTTCGCAAGCCCGCCAAACTCGGGGATGTTCGGCGGCCCGTTGGCCGTGGTCTCGAAGCGGATCATGTCGGTGCACCCGACCCCGACGTGCGCCGCCGCGAACAGGTCGGGCCGGTCGGTGATCGCGCGGCCGATGAGGATGCCGCCGGCGCTGCGGCCGCTGCCGCAGAGCCGAGCCGGCGACGTGAGGCCCTCGGCGACGAGGAACTCGGCGCACGCGATGAAGTCTTTCCAGGTGTTGGGCTTCGTGGTCTTGCGGCCGGCGTGATGCCACACCTTGCCGAACGCGCCGCCGCCGCGGACGTGGGCCACGGCGATCACACCCCCGCGCTCGAGCCAGGCGAGCCGCTCCGCGGAGAACGACATCGGCGTCGTGGCCCCGTAGGCGCCGTAGCCGACGAGGATCGCGGGGGCCGTGCCATCGACCGGCAGGCCGCGCCGGTGCACGATCGACAGCGGCACCTCGACGCCGTCGTGGCTCGGCACCATCACCTCGCGGGCCACGAGCGCCGCGGGCCCGCGGCCGCCCCCCGACAGGAGGCCGGTGTCGGTGAAGCCCGGAAGGCCAGGATCGTAGCGGAGGATGCGGCCGTGACGCACCCACGACGCGGTGCGAAGGAGGACCCCGGCGACGTCCGGGCGGGCGGCCTCGACCGTCGCCGAAGGCTCGTCGTCGCCAATCGTCAGTCGCATGGCCTGGGCCGGGTCGTCGTGCGGCACCCGCACCACGCCCAGCGCCGCCCGGTCGGTGATCCCGACGTAGACCGCGTCGGCGGCGACGGCCACCGCGTCGGCGACGGCCGACTCGGGTTCGTAGACGGTCGTGGCCGAGGTGAGGTCGGGGCGGGCGAGGCTCGTCCGCACCACCCTGCCCCGCGGCGCGCCGCGGGACGTGAGCAGGTGGATCTCGTCGCCGCGGATGGCGAACGCGGTGACCATGTCGGCCCGCCCGCAGACCGGCGTCCACATGATGCCGGGCGTACCGAGTTCCGCGGCCGGGGCCACGAAGAGCGAGAGGTCGGTCTCGTCGCCGTGGCGGACTTGGCCGACCGCCCACCTTGAGCCGGGCGTCAGAACGACCGCCGGAAAGTCGAGTGGCTCGAACCGCGGCGAACCGGCCGCATCGCTCCCGAACACGACGACGTCGTCTTCGGGCTCGGAACCGAGCCGATGCAGCCGAGCCTGCGTGAATGCCTGGGTCTGGGCCTCGGCCGCCCCGGCCTCCCGCGGCCGCCGCTGGGCGTAGGTGAACGTCTGGTCGTCGAGCCAGCAGGGCCATGCGTAGACCGCTTCGATGCGCGGGATCGCCTCCGGCAGCAGCGTGCCCGTCTGTCGGTCGAGGATCCGCAGCGTGGTCTCCTCCGAACCGGCCGCGGCGAGGCCGAAGATCACGTGGCGGCCGTCGGGCGACGCCGCGAAGCACTCGATCGCGAGGTGATCGGCCGGATCAGCGCGGGGAAATGATCCGGGATCCACGAGCACCTGCTCGGGCTGCGGGCCCGCGGGGCGGGAGCGCAGCGTGGCGACGTCCTGACCGGCGTCGCGCTTCAAGCAGACGATCTCGCCATCCCGCAGGAGGGATGCGGCGGCCACGGCACCCGGGGTCTCGCGCTCGAGCTCCTCGAGCCGAGCCAGCAACGTCCGCCGGCCGGGCAGCGCGTCGAACGCCGCGCGGGCCCGCTCCGCCTGCGCCGCGAGCCAGTCGCGGACCGCGGGATCATCGAGATCCTCGAGCGGCCGATAGGGGTCGGCGACCGGCGTGCCGAAATGCTCCTCGACCACCGGACGCTGCGGAGGCGCCGGCGGCGGGTCGGATGTGGCTGCCGCGACGGCGGTCGCGACGGCGCGGGCGAACTTCGAGGGCATGACGGCACGGGCTCGATTCGGGTCAATCTGGACAGCCGCCGTATCCTACCCGCCGCGGCGTGCGGTTTTGAATGAAACAAAACGCCCGGCAAACCCGCTGGCGGCCGTTGACCGTGGCTGGATGCCACGACTACGATCCGTAGCATCGGCGGAGTGGTTCGGTGGAAAACAGGGAGACAACGCATGGCCAAGAAGATCATCGGAGTCACACGGCTGCAGATTCCGGCCGGGCAGGCAGGCGACGGCCCGCTCGTGAGGCGGCTGCTCGACCGGCAGGGCGTGAACGCGGCCTCGTTCTGCATCGCCTTCGACGCGGCCACGGCCGCAGGCGTCCGAGGCTTGATCCCCGTCGTGATCACCGCCTACGAAGACCGGTCGTTCTCCTTCGTGATCAACAAGCCCGCCAACGCCCCGGGACACGCCGCGCCCCACCGGCCAGCCGACGCGATCGAACTCGCACAGGCGTGATGGACACATCGAGGGAGAGCGCGCCATCGCCGGCTCCCGTGCTGTGGGTCGTGGAGGCATCCGTCGCTGAACGGGTCGTCCTGGCGAATGGCAAAGCCGTCGGTCGCGACGAGTTCCATGGCTGGCTCTGGGAACAGGCGCAGGGGCTGCTCGGCGTCAACGAAGGAACCATGACCGCCGTGGACGCGGCCGCGCGGGGCCTCGTGGCCAGTTCCCTGGTCATCGATGCCGCCGCCGCGCCGGCCGACCGCGATTGGGTGGCGCAGATTCCCGTCGCCGCCGTCGAGTGGTGGTTTGCCGACGAGGCCGCAGCCCGCGCCGCGGCAGCCCTCGTCGCGAACCTGCGCGGCTGCGAGGTCCATCGGATCCGTGTCGATGAATCCGCCGACCACGATGCGACATCGCGGGCAGCCTTCGGACCGATTGCGGTGCCAGAGTTCGGCGTCGTCCGGCCGGCGTGGGAGGACGGCGTTGCCGAAGTCGCCCCCGATGGGAGAGCGACGATCTTCATCGACCCCGGGCTGGGGTTCGGCACGGGGCTCCACGAGACCACGCAGTTGTGCCTCGCGGCCCTGTCGGCCTGGCACCGCGGGGGCAGCCGTCTCGGCCGGGTCCTCGACTTCGGCAGCGGCTCTGGCATCCTCGGGCTCGCGGCTGCGGTGCTCGGGGCCACACGGGTCGATGCCGTCGAGATCGACCACCACGTACATCCGGCGATCGTTGCCAACGCGAAGCGGAACGGTGTCGCCGAGCGGGTCGTCGTGTCGACCGACCTGCCCGCCGAGTCGGCTCCCTACGA
>JBILOA010000383.1:0-3108 GCA_044374735.1 Pirellulales bacterium
AGGAACTCGGGCCGCTCGAGGTGCCCGTGCCCGACCCGCAGCGCAGCGGCGCCGGATTTCGCGCGCTGTTTGCCGGCCGCGTGCGGGAGTTTCGCGGAGACTTCGACGGGCCCGGCGGAGCGAAGGCCGCCTATCTCGCCGCGCGGGTGTCGCGGCGCGAACTGGCCGGCGCGCTGGCCGGGGCGCCGGAGCCGCAGGCCGCGGCCATCACGAGCCGCCTCGTGCGCATGAAGGAGGACGCGACGTATTGGCTCGGACTCATGATGCTTGCCGAGGGGCAGGACGAGGCCGCCGTCGACTACCTCCAGCGGATGACGCTCGAGGCCTCTCCGGACAGCCGTTGGACCGACGCGGCCCGCGTCAACCTCGCGGCCGCGCTCGCGCGACTCGGCAAACGGGCCGAGGCCGTCTCGCTGCTGCGGGCCGAGGGGTCTCCCCAACGGTTTGGCAGCCGGATCATGGCCGACCGCCTGGAAGCCGCCGCGCCGGACTGAACGGCTGCGGCGACGAGCGTAACGCCGGCGATTGGCCTGCCTGCCCGGGCGCACGGAGCCGCTCTGGCCCGAGGCTCTCGGCAGCGGTATACTCCGCGGCTCGTGAATTTCCGCCGATCCCTCGAGCCCGGGCCTGTGCCACCATGAAAGACGACATCCATCCCAACTACGGCCACACCGTCGTGCGGTGCGGCTGCGGCAACACCTTCGCGACCCGGAGCACGGTGCCGGAGATCAAGGTCGACATCTGCAACGTGTGCCACCCGTTCTTCACGGGCAAGCTCAAGTTCGTCGACACCGCCGGACGGATCGAGAAGTTCAAGAACAAGTTCGCCGGCGCCGGCTACGCGAGCCTCAAGAAGAAAAAGGCCGCCGAGGCTCCGGCGTCCTGAAGGCGCCGCCGGCCCGCTCGGCCAGCGGTAAAGCATGCGCGACCAGCTGGAAGAGAAGCTCGCCCGGTTCGAGGAGCTGGAGCGTGCCATGGCCGATCCGGCGGTGCTCGCCGACCAACAGCGGCTCTCGGCCGTGGCCCGTGAGCACGGGTCGCTCGTCAAGCTGGCGGGCAAGTTTCGTGGGTTCCGCCGGCTCGAGCAGCAGATCGCCGACCTGGTGGAGATGAGCCGGGGTGACGATCAGGAGCTGCGGGCGCTCGCGGCCGCCGAGCTCCCGGAGCTGGAGTCGCGGCGCGACCTCGAATGGGACGAGCTCGCCGAGCTCTGCGGTGACGACGACGACACCGACCGCTCCCGGTGCATCATGGAGCTGCGGGCCGGCACCGGCGGCGAGGAGGCCGCCCTCTTCGTGCGCGATCTCTACGACATGTATCGCCGCCACGGCGCCGAGCAGGGCTGGGATTTCGAACTGCTCGACGCCAGTCCCACGGAACTCGGCGGCTTCAAGGAACTGATCCTGGGCGTGTCGGCCGCCAGCGTGTACCGCCGGTTGCGGCACGAGAGCGGCGGGCACCGGGTGCAGCGGGTGCCCGACACGGAGACCAAGGGGCGGATCCACACGTCGGCCGCCACCGTGGCGGTGATGCCCGAGCCGGAGGACGTGGAGGTCTCGCTCTCCCCCGACGACTACCGCAAAGACCTGTTCTGCGCCAGCGGCCCCGGAGGCCAGCACGTCAACAAGACTGCCTCGGCCGTCCGCCTCACCCACCTGGCCACGGGCATCGTGGTCCAGTGTCAGGACGAGAAGAGCCAGCACAAGAATCTCGCCAAGGCGCTCCGCGTGCTCAAGACCCGGCTCTACGAGCACGAACGACAGATCGAGCACGCCAAACGCTCGAGCGAGCGGAAGGAACTGGTCGGGTCCGGCGACCGCAGTCAGCGGATCCGCACCTACAACTATCCCCAGAATCGCGTCACCGACCACCGGATCAACGAGAACTTCACGCTCGACCAAGTGATGAGCGGGCGGCTCGGGCTGGTGCTCGACGCCCTGGAACGGCACGTCCGCGAGGCCCGGCGGCGGGAGATGGACGTTGCCGCCGTGCGTCCGTCCGGCTGATGCGTCTGCCCCGCCCCCCTGCATCCCCTGCCCTCGCCCGGGCCTTGCCATCGGAGCCAGCATGAGCGACGAGCCGTGGACGGTGGGCCGGCTGCTGGCCTGGACGACCGGCTGGCTCACGGAGCGGGGCAGCGACTCGCCGCGGCTGGATGCCGAGGTGCTGCTCGCCCACGTCCGCGGCTGCCCGCGGATCCATCTCTACACCGCCTTTGACGAGGTCGTCGCGGACGAGCCGCGGTCCCGGTTCCGGGAGCTCGTTCGGCGCCGCGGGGGCGGAGAGCCGGTGGCCTACCTCGTGGGCGGCCGCGAGTTCTACTCGCTGCAGCTGACCGTCTCGCCGGCGGTGCTCGTGCCCCGGCCGGAGACGGAAGCCCTGGTGGTGCGGGTGCTCGACCTGTGCCGGGAGGCGGCCGCCCCCCGCATCGTCGACGTCGGCACCGGCTCGGGCGCCATTGCGATCGCGCTGGCGAAGCACCTGCCGCGGGCGGAGATCGTGGCCACTGACGTGTCGGCCGCGGCCCTCGCCGTGGCCACGGCCAACGCGGAACGGCACGGGCTCGGGGAGCGGATCGCGTTCGTGGAGAGCGACCTGCTGGCCGCCGCGGAACTCGCCGGCCCGTGGGATGTGATCGTGAGCAATCCGCCCTATGTCCGCGAGGACGAGTTCGCGGGCCTGCCCCGCGACGTGCGGGAGCACGAGCCGCGGGCCGCGCTCGTGGCGGGGCCGAGGGGCGTCGAAGTGATCGAGCGGCTCGCGGCCGAGGCGGTCGGCCGGCTCCAGCACGGAGGCTGGCTGGTGCTGGAGGCGGGGCCCACGATCGCGGCCGAGGTGGAGCGGCTCCTGACCGCGACCAACGGGCTCGAACCGGGGCCGACGCTCAAGGACCTCGCCCGACTGCCGCGGGTCTTTCAGGCCCGGCGCGTCTAGTGTCGGCCTGCCGCGCGCGGGCTCGGGGTTGCCCGTGCCCTCTCGCCGGACGCTCCCTGCGGGCATCCTGCCCTCCGGTCGCTCGGAGGAAACCTCGCTTCGCAATCCTTGCTGCGCTCGGTTTCCTACGCCGCTCGATTGGCACGGGCAACCCCTCGCAGTCCATCGCCGGAA
>JBILOA010000312.1:0-3526 GCA_044374735.1 Pirellulales bacterium
CCGCCTCGACCCGACCGCAGGGTTCGCCAACGGCGTGGTCAATCTGGTTCTCAACGGCGGTTCGGTGACCGGTGGCAACGGGAGCGACCCTCGCGGCGCGCTCTACCTCGTCAACGGCAACGAGCAGATCACGGCCGGCGGCAATGCGACGTCGACGATCGCCTCGGTGCTCCGGGTCAACGGCAACAACAACCCGATCACGGTGTCGGGCGGCAGCACCCTCGAGGTCACGGCGGGCATTTTCGATGGGGGCGGTGGAGGCTGGTCGCAGGATCGGGGCGGACTGGTGAAGTCGGGAAGCGGCGTGCTCCGGCTGTCGGGCGGCAACGGCTACACGGGCCAGACCGACATCGCCGCCGGCACGCTCGTGGCGGCCAACAACACGGCCCTCGGCGCCGGCGGCCACGATGGCAACACGATGTCGTTCGTCCGCGACGGAGCCACGCTGGCCCTGCAGGGCGGG
Organism: Pirellulales bacterium; assembly: GCA_044374735.1. Taxonomy (GTDB): domain Bacteria; phylum Planctomycetota; class Planctomycetia; order Pirellulales; family UBA1268; genus QWPN01. The sequence goes on from JBILOA010000312.1 coordinate 464, forward strand.
GTCAGCCTCGACGAACACTTCCACGTCTGGGGGCCGTCCGGAGCCTCTCCGGCGACAACGCCCTGACCAACGCTCCCAGCGGCGGCCCGGGCTACACCCTCCGCTCGAATGTCGCCGTCGGCGTGGATGCCGGCACGCTGACCGTCTCGGGCTTCTATGAAGACCAGGGCAGCTGGGGCCTCACGAAGGTGGGCGCCGGCAGGCTCGTGCTCACGCAGGAGAACACGTACACGGGCGGCACGATCGTGGACGCCGGCGTGCTCAGCGTGGCCGGCTCTGCCGGCCGCGGCCGTCTTCGCGGCGCGCTCACCGTGAATGCGGCCGGCACGGTGGAGGTGACGGGTGACGGCAGCGGCTTTGGCTACCAGGATCAAATCTCGTCGTTGACCATCAACGGCGGAAGTATCACGTCGGCGGGCACGCAGCACATCTGGAACATCGCCGGTGGCATCACCATGACGGGCGGCACGCTGCAGAGCAACAACGGCGTCAGCACCGCGAGCGGCGACCAGCTCGAGTGGAACCGCACGTCCGTCACCACGCTCGCGAGCGCCACGAGCGCCGTGATCGGCGGCCGGATTCGGCTGCGGAACGACAACGGGTACTCAGGCATCAGTTTCGACGTCGCCGACGGCGCGGCCGCAACCGACCTGCTCGTCAGTGCCGCCGTCACCGAGGCCGCCGGTGGCCTGGGTGTCACGAAGAGTGGAACCGGAACCATGATGCTCGCCGGCGACAACTCCTACACGGGCCCGACCGTGGTCAACGGCGGCACGCTGGTCGTGCAGGCCGCCTCGGCCAGCTCCGGCTTCGCGACGGCCTCGGGCGCACGATTGGAATGGAACGTCGCCAGTGGCGCCCTCGACTCGGCCACAACCTCCTTCACCGGCACCGGTACGATCCGGAAGACTGGTGGCGGCGAGCTTCGCTGGGGTTCGGGCGCCGCCACGTTCGCCATGGGCACAGGCTCGCTGATCGACGTCCAGGCGGGAATGTTTACCGGCGGTTCCAACGCCAATGAAAACTGGACGAACAACAAGTCCGATCTGAACGTCGTGGCTGGTGCGTCGTTCAGCACCGTGGAGGCCAATGTCCGCGTCAACCGGATCACCGGCGACGGCACGATCATGACCGGGTATAGCGGCGGCGGCTACCAGAATTTGACGATCGGCGTCGACAACGGCAGCAGCACTTTCGCCGGCACGATGGCAGACGCCGTCACCCGCGGGAACGTCGTGAAGGCCGGCTCGGGCACGATCACGCTGACGGGCAACAACACCTACTCCGGCGTCACCGACATCACGGCCGGCATGCTCGTGGCGGCGACCAATGCCGCCCTCGGCCCCGGCGGCCACGATGGCAACACGATGTCGTGGATTCGCGACGGAGCCACGCTGGCCTTGCAAGGGGGCGCCAGTCTCAACGAGCACTTCCACGTCTGGGGCGCTGGTGTCGGGGGGTTGGGCGCCGTCCGGAGCCTCTCCGGCAACAATGCCCTGACCAACGCGCCGAGCGGTGGGGCAGGCTACGCCCTCCGCACGAATGTGACGGTCGGCGTGGACGCCGACACGCTGACCGTGTCGGGGTTCTATGAAGACCAAGGCAACTGGGGGCTCACGAAGATCGGGGCCGGCAGGCTCGCGCTCACCGCCATCAACACCTACACCGGGGCCACGACGGTCGATGCCGGAACGCTCGACCTGAACGGGGCGACCGGTGGCAACGGCCAGATCCGCGGCGCTGTGACGGTAAACCCGGGGGCCACGCTCGCGCTCACCGGCGGCGACGGCACCGGCTTCGGTTGGAACAACCCGATTTCCAGCCTCACCGTCAACGGCGGCACCGTGGACGCGGCGGGCAGTTCCCACATCGGCTTCGGCGGCTCCACCGCGGTCGCGATGAGCGGCGGCGGCGTGATCACGGGCAGCTGGCAATGGAACGGTGACAGTCGGCTCAGCTTCAGCTCCTCGGGGAATACCACGAACACGATTTCAGGGGCGCTGAACCTGCGGACCGACAATGGGGCGAACCATACCTTCTCGGTCGCCGACGGCGCCGCCGCCACCGACCTGCTCGTCTCGGCGAATCTCACCGATCAGTCTCCGGATGTCTGGTGGCTGGCCCCGGCGGAGCTCACGAAAACAGGCTCCGGCACGATGGTGGTCTCGGGCAGCAACTCCTACAACGGCCGCACGACGATCAGCGGCGGCACGCTCGTGGCCAACAGCGCCACGGCCCTGGGTGACGGCGGAGAGATCGTCTTCGCGGGCGGCATGCTGCGGTACACCGCCGCCAGCGCGAATCAGGCCTGGGCCACCCGCATGAAGAACAGCACCGCGGCCGCCATCGCGCTCGACACCAACGGGCAGTTCGCCACACTCGCCGGCGTGATCGACGACTCCAACACCGCGGGCCTGACGAAGGCCGGGGCCGGCTGGCTCTCGCTCGCCGGCACCAACACCTACACCGGCCCGACGACCGTCAGCGCAGGCACGCTCGCCGTGAACGGCTCACTCGGTGCCACCGCCGTGTCGGTCGCCACCGACGCCATCCTCAGCGGGTGGGGCAGCATCGCGGGGCCGGTGAGCGTGGGGGCCGGCGGCATCCTCGCCCCCGGCAACAGCCCCGGCACGCTCACGATCACGAACACGTTGGCTCTTGCCAACACCTCGATCATCGACTTCGAGATCAACGCCGAAGACACGACTGTCGGCAGCGGAATCAACGACCTGATCACCGGCGTCACCAACCTCACGCTCGGCGGCACGCTGAATGTTGCCGGCGGAGGAGACTTCACGGCCGTCACGCCCGGCACAAGGTGGCGGCTGTTCGACTACTCGGGCACGTTGACCGACAACACGCTCACAATCGGCTCGGCTCCGACCCTGAACTCGGGCCTGTCGTTCAACGTCGACACCGCGACGGCCAACCAGGTGAACCTGGTCGTCGTCCCCGAGCCGGGTTCCCTCCTGCTCGCCGGCCTGGGCCTCGCCGCGGCCGGCTGGGCCGCTTCCCGCCGGCGGCGCTAGGCCGAACGCCGCGGGCCTGTCAGCGATCCGCGGC
>JBILOA010000136.1:0-5576 GCA_044374735.1 Pirellulales bacterium
CATTCGCACGGTCCGGCTCACCGGCGGCGAGCCGCTCCTGCGGCGTGACCTCGACCGGCTCGTGCGGCTGTTGGTGGCGGTGCCCGGGATCGAGGAGGTGGCGCTCACCACCAACGGCCTGCTCCTAGCCGAGCAGGCCGGGCCCCTCGCGACCGCCGGCTTGAGCCGCCTCAACGTCAGTCTCGATGCGATCCGCACGGAGGCCTTTGAGAAGCTCGCCCGGCGCCGGGGGCTCGACCGCGTCCTGGCGGGCCTGGCCGCCGCCCGGGCGGCGGGCTTCCGCTCGATTCGGATCAACGCCGTCTCGATCCGCGGCCTCTCCGAGGCGGAGATCGTGCCGCTGGCCGAGTTCTGCCGCCGCGAGGCGTTGCAGCTGCGGTTCATCGAGTTCATGCCGCTCGACGCGGAGGGGGGCTGGGACGAGGGGCAGGTGCTCTCCGGGAACGAAGTCCGCGGGATCCTCGAGCGGGCGATCGGGCCGCTCGAGCCGCTGCCGCCGGCCGATGCCGGCCAGCCGGCGGTGGACTGGCGGTGGGCCGATGGCGGCGGCCTGGTGGGGTTCATCGATCCGGTCACCAGCCCGTTCTGCGACCGCTGCGACCGGCTGCGGCTCACCGCCGACGGCCAGTTTCGCAACTGCCTGTTCTCGACGACGGAGTGGGACGCGCGGGCGGTGCTGCGGGAGGGCGGCAGCGACGACGACATCGCGGCCCTGCCCCAGGCGTGTGTCGCGGTCAAGCGGGCCGCGCACGGCATCGGCTCGGCCGCCTTCGAGCGACCCGCCCGCGCCATGTATCAGATCGGGGGCTAGGAATGGGCCACCCGCGTCGCTATCTCGACAACGCCGCCACCACCTGGCCCAAGCCGCCGGAGGTGATCGCGGCCTGGCGGCGGGCCGCCGAGGAGGTTGGCGCGACGGCCGGCCGGGGGCTCTACCGCGAGGCCATCGAGGCCACGGCCATCCAGACGAGGGCCCGGGCCGCGGCTGCGCGGCTGTTCGGCGGCGTCGATCCCCGCCGGGTGGCCCTTCCGTCGGGCTGTACGCTCGGGCTGAACGTCTTGATCCACGGTCTCGTGCGGCCCCGCGACCATGTGATCGCGACCGCGGCCGACCATAACGCCACGCTCCGGCCGCTGCACGCGCTCGCCACGCGGGGCGTGATCGACCTCTCGATCGTGCCCTGCGATGCCGCCGGCCTGGTGGATCCGGCGGCGATCGTCACCGCCTGGCGGCCGGCGACGCGGGCCGTGGTCTGTTCGCATGTCTCGAACGTGACCGGTGCGATTCAGGACGTCGCGGCGATCGCGACCATCGCCCACGAGCGGGGCGGGCTTCTGCTGCTCGATGCGGCGCAGTCGCTGGGCATCGTGCCGGCGGAGCGGCCGGGTTGGGGAGCCGATGGTGCGGTCGCACCGGCCCACAAGTGGCTGCACGGGACCGCCGGCGTGGCGTTTCTCTGGACGCGGGAGGGCGTGGAGCCGGCCGCGCTCGTGCAGGGGGGAACCGGCTCGGCGAGCGAGTCGCTCGAGATGCCGGATGCCTTCGCGGAGCGGCTCGAGGCGGGCACGCCCGACGTTCCCGCGCTGGCGGCGGCCGCCGCCGCGGCGGCCTGGCTCGAGGGCCACGGTGGCGACTCGCTGGCCGCGGCAGGCCGAGACCTGGCCACCCGCTGCGCCGCGGAACTGGCCGGGCTCGTCGGCGTGCGGGTGGCCCGGGTTGCCGACGCCGCACCGATTGTGAGCTTCACGGTGGAGGGCTATGATCCGGCCGACGTCGCGGCGATCCTCGAGCAGGCCGCGGGGGTGCAGGTGCGGTCCGGTTTCCACTGTGCGGCGCTCGTGCACGAGCACCTGGGCACGCGAGCGGGCGGCACGGTGCGGGCCTCGTTCGGGCCGTTCAACACGGCGGCCGACGTCGAGGCGCTGGTCGGGGCGGTGGCGGCGATCGTGCGAGGCTGAGCGAGGCTGGTCGAGAGGGAGCGAGGAGACGAACCATGGCGGGCATTCCCAAGGACGTGTGGTACGCCGACGGGCTGCGGTTTCAGTGCACGCAGTGCGGCGATTGCTGCACCGGCGCCGAGGGCTACGTCTGGGTCAACCAGGCCGAGATCGACGCCATGGCCGCACGGCTGGGGATGACGCCGGCCGACTTCGAGGCCGCGCACGTGTATCGGGTGGGGATCCGGCGGTCGCTCAAGGAGCGGTCGGGCGGCGACTGCGTGCTGCTCGACCCCGTGACGCGGAAGTGCACCGCCTACGACGAGCGGCCGCGGCAGTGCCGCACCTGGCCGTTCTGGGACTCGAACCTCCGTTCCCCGGACGCCTGGGCCGATGCGGCGGAGCACTGCCCGGGCTGCAACAAGGGCAACCTTGTGCCCCTGGAACGGATCGTCGAGCAAGCCGCCCAGATCCGCGTCTGAGCCGGCGGGTGCATGCCTGCGGGGCGTGCGCGTCCGTCGTGGGTGGCGCAGGCTCCGCGTAGCCCATGCCATCTCGCCGGACGCTTTTGTGCGCTGGCTCGGGGTTGCCCACGTCCTCTCGCTGGACGTTCACTCCGGCCCTCCAGGCCTCCGTTCACTGCGTGTCCGCTCGCTTCGCCTTCCGGGCTTCGCTCGCTCCCACAGCTCGCTCGAGGACACGGGCAACCCCTCGCAGTCCAACGGTTGAGGAGCTATCAGATCGATTCGTCTGAACAGACGCCGCGCGCCAAAAACGCGCACGAACACCGCCGCCCGGATTCGTCTGGACAAACGCCGCGCGCCAAAAACGCGCCCGAACACGGCCGCCCGGAGGTGCGGCCGCCGGGCGGAGGCCCGGCCGGGCTTCGCGGGCCATGGATGGCCGCGAAGCCCTGCTACAGTATCCCGCCGTGCGTGCGCCACGGGGTCATGTGCGAGGGCTGGTCGAGGAACCAGATCCGCTCCCATTCATCGGTGATCGCGCGGAGGTCTTCCGACGTGTAGATCAGTTGCTGGGCCCGGCGGACCGGATCGCCCGAGTAGATCGGGATCAGGCACCCCGAGGCGGTCGACAGCACCGCCACCGCCCACAGCAGCCACACTGCCCTTCTCATCGCCTGGTCCTCCTGACCCGTGCCCGTGTTTCGTGTCTGGTCGGGACGCGCGTCCTGCGAATGTCCCGGAGATGTACCTGATCGCCCGTCCCTGCCGCGAGAGAGCCTGCCGGGTGGCAGCCCGCCCTTGGAAACCCCGACGACCCAGCCTGCCCAGCCTGTGCCTCAAGCCCCGTCCGGCTCGGAGGGGGTCGTGCCCGCCTCGTCGTCGGCTTGGGGCTCGGCCGGCTCGCTGCCTGCCGCCGGTGCCCGATAGTCGCGTACGCGTTCCTCCATCTCCTTGCCCGGCTTGAACGTGACCACGTTCTTGGCCTGCACGGGAACCGGCTCGCCGGTCCGCGGATTGCGTGCCAGCCGGGCCTCGCGCTGCTTGATCTGGAAGACCCCGAAGTTCCGCAGTTCCACCCGCCCGTCTCGGACCAAGGCCTCGATCAAGGCCTCGAAGGTCCGCTGCACGAGCACCCGGGTGCGAAACTGGGGAAGATCGATCTCTTCCGCGATCGTCCGGACGATGTCTTTCTTGGTCACGGCTCGGGAACTCCGACCGCGGCCGACCGGCGCTTCGCCCGACGGGCGAGGGGCCGGAGGACGGGGAATGAGTCCGAAGCCTAGGCCTGGCAAGGACTAGTGTCAACCAAACGCCCCAGTGGCGGATGGTCCACCAATCCCTGCCATCGGTTGGTATCGACCGCCTGACCGACAAACTTGATGCATTCGTCACGACCGGACCGATCCGGCTCCGAGCCCGGTCCGGGCCGGCGGAAGCCGCGGGAAAAGCGGGCGGCTTGGGGGGGTGGGAAAACCCACTAGACTCGTCAAAACACCCGTTTCAGCCCCATGTCGCCATCCATGCCGCTCCCCGCCGGGCCAGCCCTCGCCGCCTCTTCGGCCGATCTCTCGGTCACGCTCGGCCGGCTGCGGCTGCCCAACCCGATCCTCGTGGCCTCGGGCACCTTCGGCTACGGCAAGGAGATGACGGGCTTCATGGATCTGGCCCGGCTCGGCGGGATCGTGCCCAAGACGATCACGCCGCTGCCCCGCAAGGGCAACGTTCCCTGGCGGACGGTGGAGACGGCTTCCGGCCTCCTCAACTCGATCGGTCTCGACAACGACGGCGTGGAGGCGTTTCTCGAAAAGCAGTTGCCGTTCCTGGCAGGCTGCGGCGCGCCGGTGATCGTGAGCATCGCCGGTGCCAACGCCGCCGAGTTCGTCGGGCTCGCCCGTCGGCTCGAGGGCGTGGCCGGGATCGCGGCCCTCGAGCTCAACGTCTCCTGTCCCAACGTGAGCCACGGCGTGGATCTCGGCAGCGACCCGGCCACCTGCCGCGACGTGGTGGCGGGCGTCCGCGCGGCCACCTCGCTGCCGGTGATCGCCAAGCTCACGCCCAACGTGAGCGACATCGCGGCCGTGGCCCGCGGCGCGGCCGACGGCGGCGCCGATGCCGTGACGCTCATCAACACGCTCCAGGGCATGGCGGTCGACTGGCGGCGGCGAAAGCCGCTGCTCGGCAACGTGGTGGGGGGGCTGAGCGGGCCCGCGATCAAGCCGGTGGCGCTGCGGTGCGTGCACCAGGTGCACCGCGCGGTCGGGATCCCGATCATCGGCGTGGGCGGCATCATGACGATCGACGACTGCATGGAGTTCTTCGTGGCCGGGGCGGCGGCGGTCCAGATCGGCACGGCCAGCTTCGCCGAGCCCGTGGTGTCGGCCAGGCTGCTCGACGAGCTGCCGGCAGCCCTCCACGAGGCGGGAGCCGCCCGGTTCGCCGACCTCGTGGGCTCGCTCCGGCTGCCACAGCCGGCCGGGTGCGATGCCAAGCCTCCCCAGGAGCCCTCCCATGCCGGCTGAGACGACCGCCCCGCCGCGGCCCACCCGCGCGCTCTCCGGCATCCAGCCCACCGGCCGCTTTCACTGGGGCAACTACTTCGGCGCGATCCGGCAGTACATCGACCTCCAGCCTGGTGCCACTGCCTCTGCGGGCGCTGACGAGGCCTACTACTTCATCGCCGACCTGCACGCGCTGACGACCGTCCGCGAGCCGGACCGGCTGCGGGGCTTCGTCCGCGATGCCGCAGTCGACCTCGTGAGCTTGGGGCTCGATCCGGAGCGGGCGGTGCTGTTCGTGCAGTCGGACGTGCCGGAGGTGACGGAGCTGACCTGGCTCCTGATGACCGTCACGCCGATGGGCCTGCTCGAGCGGTGCCACGCCTTCAAGGACAAGAAGACCCGCGGCCTGCCGGCCGATGCGGGCCTCTTCACCTACCCCGTTCTGATGGCGGCCGACATCCTCGCCTACGACGCCACGGTCGTGCCGGTGGGAGAAGACCAGGTGCAGCACATCGAGGTCTGCCGCGACCTGGCTGGCACGTTCAATCACCTCTATGGCGAGGTGTTCACGCTGCCGAAGCCGCGGCTTGTCGATGGCAGCGCCAAGGTGCCGGGCACCGACGGCCAGAAGATGAGCAAGAGCTACGAGAACACGATCGAGGTGTTCGAGGAGCCC
>JBILOA010000137.1:0-5569 GCA_044374735.1 Pirellulales bacterium
GGGATGGCGCTGCTCCTCATCACCCACGACCTCGGCGTGGTCGCCGAGACCTGCGACCACGTGGCCGTGATGTATGCCGGGAAGATCGTGGAGCAGGCCCCGGCCGCGGAGCTCTTTGCCCGCCCGCTCCACCCCTACACGATCGGCCTCTTGGCCGCGCGGCCGGAGCACCGCGCCCGGTCGGGCGAACCCTTGGCCGCGATTCCGGGCATGGTGCCGCAGCCCCGTGATTTCCCGGCAGGCTGCCGGTTCCATCCCCGCTGCCCGTTCGCCCGCGAGCCCCGCTGCACGGCCGAGCCGCCCGACCTCCGCCCGCTCGCTCCCGATCACGTGGTTCGCTGCCACTTCGCCGGCGAGCTCGGCCCTCCGGCCCCGGAGGCCGCGCCGCGATGACCAACCCACCGGAGCCGCTCCTGGCCGTCACCGGCCTGGAGACGCATTTTCCGATCCGCCGCGGGCTGTTCCGACGGACGGTGGGTGCCGTCCGCGCGGTCGACGGCGTGTCGTTCGCGATCCCCCGCGGCAAGACGCTCGGCCTCGTGGGGGAGAGCGGCTGCGGCAAGACGACCGTGGGCCGCAGCCTCCTCCGGCTCGTCGAGCCGACCGCGGGGGGCGTTCGGTTCGCGGGCCACGACGTGCGGGGCCTGTCGCAGGCGGCGCTGCGGCCGCTCAGGCGCCGGATGCAGATCGTGTTCCAGGATCCCTACGGCTCGCTCAATCCCCGGATGACGGTGCGGGCGATCCTCGAGGAGGGGCTCGTCGTCCATCGCCTTGGCGACGGACCGGAGCGGCTGCGGCGGATGACGGCGGCCCTCGAACGGACGGGCATGCCGGCCGCGGCGCTCGCCCGCTATCCCCACGAGTTCTCCGGTGGGCAGCGGCAGCGGATCGCCATCGCCCGGGCGCTCGTGCTCGAGCCCGAGCTCGTGGTGCTCGACGAGCCGATCTCCGCGCTCGACGTCTCGATCCAGGCCCAGGTTGTGAACCTGCTCGTCGAGCTCCGTCGCGACCTCGGCCTCACCTACCTCTTCATCTCCCACGACCTCTCGGTGGTGGAATACATCTCCGACGACGTGGCGGTGATGTATCTCGGGCGGCTGGTCGAACACGCCCCCGCGGCCGACCTCTACGCCGCGCCCCTCCATCCCTACACGCAGGCGCTGTTCTCGGCGGTGCCGAGCGTCGACCCCGCGCGGCGCCGCGGGCGGATCGTCTTGCCTGGCGACGTGCCCAGCCCCGCCAACCCGCCGGCGGGCTGCCGGTTTCATCCCCGCTGCCCGCTGGCCGAGGCCGTCTGCCGCGACGTCGATCCGCCGGCCACCCGGGTCGGCGAGCATCTCGTGCACTGCCACGTCGCCGCCCGTGAACTGGCCGCGGGCGACGCGGCCAGCGCCTCCGCCCGGATCGCCGCCGCGCTCACCGCGGCCGCCGCAGCCCAGAGTGGAAGCCAGGCCACCTTCACGGGCTGACGCGCCCGGGGAGCGGCCTGCTCCAACCAGGGCCGCGAGCATCTGCCCCGAACCGGGTGCTTCATCAGCAAGCAGCCGGGCGGACAGTTGGAGGTCTTGGCGTTAGAGGTCTTGGAGTGTCGGCCGCTGCTTGCCGACGGGCCGCTCGCCGACCTATCTTGGGGTGCTCGGTCACGCCGAGCCCGCTGCGCGTACCGGAAGGCGTCGATGATCCGAGGCCTGCATCCGATCCGCGGTCCGGTGCTCAACCCGCTGCCCGAAGGCGGCGTGGCCTACTGGCCCGACGGCCTGCTGGTGGGGGATGAACGCGGGCGGATCGTGGCGGCCGGAGCCTGGGACGAGGTTGCCCCGCGGTTCGCCCTCGAGGCCGCCGGCGTGCCGCGGAGCGTGGGGCTCATCCTGCCGCCGCTGCTCGACGCCCACATCCATATCCCGCAGCATCCGATCCGCGGGCGGTTCACCGAGGACATCGGGGCCGATCCGCCCGGCGGCCGGCTGCTGGCGAGCCTCGAGCGGAACGTGTTTCCGGCCGAGGGCCGGTGCGAGGGGCCGGCCCACGCGCGGCACGTGGTCGCCGCCTTCGCGGCCGACACGCTCGCCAACGGCGTGGTCGGCGGCGCGGCCTACATGACCGTCCACGCCCGGGCCACGCGGATCGCGCTCGAGCAGCTGCCCGAGACGTGGAGCGTGGGCCTGGTGCTCATGAACGGCCGCTGCCCCGACTATCTCCGCACCGACGAGCCGTGGCTGGCCGACGACATCGCCGCCCTGGCCGCCGACTTCGGCCGCCGGCTGATCGTCACCGACCGGTTTGCGGTGAGCGTCGACACGCCGCTGCGACGGCGGGGCGTGGCCCTCGCCCGGAAGCACGGCCTGCGGATGCAGACCCACCTCGACGAGCAGCGGGCCGAGAAGGCGCTGATCGAGGAGGTGCTCTATCCCGACGCGGCGAGCTACGCCGACGTCTACCGGCGCGACGGACTGCTCGACTGCGAGCCGATCCTGGCTCATTGCATCCACGTCCGACCCGAGGAGATCGAGCAGATCGCCGCCACGGCGTCCGCGATCGCCCACTGCCCCGTGTCGAACACGCTGCTCGGCTCGGGCGTGATGCCGCTCGACGCGGTGCGGAGCGCCGGCATCCCGCTCGCGCTCTGCACCGACGTGGGCGCGTCGCCGACGACGTCGCTGTTCTGCGAGATGGCACAGTTCCTCAAGGCGCACGCCGGAGCGTCGGCGGCCGCCACGCCCGAGGAGGCGCTGCGGCTGGTGACGGTGGCCCCCGCGCGGATCCTGGGGCTGTCCGACCGGATCGGGACGTTTGCCCCGGGCCTGGAGTGCTCGTTCATCGAGGTGGCCTGGGATGGAGCCGCGCCGCCGGCGACGGCCCGCGAGGCGATCCTCGGCGGGCTGCTGCGGTTCGGCGCGGCCGACCTCGCGGCCTGGGCGAGCGGCGACACCGCCGAGGCCGGGGCGATGCGGCGGCTTCGCGGCGCGGGCCACGACGGGGGCCACGACCTCGCGGTGCTCGAGGCCGACGTGCGGGCCTCGGCGGCGCGGCTCGAGGGCCGCGTGCGCCGGGTGACGCGAGCCGGCCGCGAGCTGTGGGCGAGCGTTCGGGCGAGCCCGACGCCCTGAGGTCCGCGGCGGCGCCGACGAGCGGCGATGGACGATCGCCGCCGCTGGCAGATCGGCGGGTGCCTGGCCGTTCCTTCGGTGCGACCGGCAAAACCGACAACCAAACCCCACTTTATTTGCTTGGCCCCCGCCCGGGAGCTAGGGTCATGGTGGCGCCGGTGGTTTGTGAGCGGGATCGAGTGGCGCGCCGGCGGCGCGTGCTTGTCCAGGCGAACCAGCGAACGGTTCCGATTCGCCGAGTCCGCCATTCCCGACGACGACTCGACAGTTGCGCCCATGACCACGCCCCCCGGCGACCGCCACGCCACGCTCGACAGCCTGCTCCAGCAGATCGGACTGGAACTGGCGTTCGTCGACACCGAGCAGGAAAACGGCGTCGTCGTCCTGCGTGAACTGCTCGGCCAGTTCGCGGTCGCCTTGGGGAGCGATGCGCCCGAGCCGATCCACCAGGCCGTGCTGGCCGCGAGCCGCTGGCTCGAAGGTCGGGTCGCCGTCGACGGGCGGTTCACGGCCGAGACGATCGCCGCGCTCAACGCCTGGCACCCCTGGCTGGCCAGCGCGGTGACCGCCTGGCATCACGGGCGGCCCTGCGCCGCGCTGCCAGCCGAGTGGACGGCGGCCCCGGCGGCGACGGCCGCCGTGAGCCCGCCGACCCGGTCTGGCCCGCCGATCGAACCCCCGGCAGCGGCCGCCTCGGCGCCTGCCGCCGGCCTGCCGGAGGGGCCGTTCGAGGATCAGCACGTCGAGGTCGCCATCAAGGCCGACGACGCCGAAATGATGCGGCTCTTTTGCGCCGACGCCCAGGATCTCCTTCAGGAGATCGAGCAGGGCGTGCTCGTGCTGGAGGCGAACCCCCGCGACGACACCGCCTTGAACACGCTGTTTCGCGCCTTCCACACGTTCAAGGGGAACGTCGGCGTGATGAAGCTGATCGTGCTTCAGCAGCTGACGCACGAGCTCGAATCGCTGCTCGACGCCGCCCGACGCGGGACGTTCCAGCTCGACCGCGACTCCTTCGACGTGGTCCTGGCGGGCGCCGACGTGCTCAAGCGGTATGTCGAGGAGCTGACGAAACTGCTCGATGGCGACGGCCAGAAGACCGTGCTTCCCCTGCCCATCCCCCGACTCATCGCCCACCTGCGGTTCCTGCTGGCCCGCGGCCGCGGCCCGGCGGCCGGCGCCGAGCGGTCGGCCGCCAAGCCCGCCGTGGTCGCCCCGGTGGCCGCCGCGACGACACCCCCGCCCGAGCCGCGACCGGCGCCTCCCGTGCCTGTGGCCGCTGCCGCCCCGCCCGCGGCCGAACCGGTCGCACCGGTGGTCACCCCAGTCGGACCCACGACCGCGGCCACCTCCGCGCCGGCCGTCGCGCCGCCGGCCGACGCCCCGGCCGCCGATCGCAAGGGTTCCCAGCGGGCGGGCACCGGGGCCGGGGCCGGGAGCGTGCGCGTCGACACGGTCAAGCTCGACAGCCTGATCGATCTCGTGGGTGAGCTGGTGATCGCCCAGTCGATGGTGGTGCAAAACACCACGGTCACCTCGCTCTCCGACAGTCACCTCTCCCGCACGCTCGGCCAGCTGCGCGGCATCACCTCGGATCTGCAGCGCACCGCGATGTCGCTGCGCATGGTGCCGATCCGCGGCACGTTCCAGAAGATGTCCCGTCTCGTGCGCGACCTCGCCCTGCAGCAGGACAAGGACATTCGCCTCGTGCTCACCGGGGAAGACACGGAGCTCGACCGGACCCTCGTCGAGGAGCTCAACGACCCGCTGATCCACATGATCCGCAACTCCGCCGACCATGGGATCGAAACGGCCGCGGCCCGCGTCGCGGCGGGCAAACCCGCGCACGGCACGATCACGCTGCGGGCCTTCCACCAGGGCGGATTCATCGTCATCCAGATCGCGGACGACGGCCGCGGGCTGTCCCCCGAGCGGATCCGCGCCAAGGCGATCGAACGCGGTTTGATCCGGGCCGAAGACAACCTCGATGAGGACGCGATCCGGGAACTGATTTTCGCCCCCGGTTTCTCCACGGCCGAGCAGGTCACCGACCTGTCGGGCCGCGGCGTGGGGATGGATGTGGTGCGCCGCAACATCGAGCGGATGCGGGGCAAGATCCAGATCGAGTCGGTGGTCGGCGCCGGGACCACGTTCACGATCTCCATGCCGCTGACGCTGGCCATCATCGAGGGCCTGTTGGTGGGCGTGGGCGACCAGCGGTACATCGTGCCCACGCTGGCCGTGCGGGAGTCGTTCCGGCCGCTGCCCGGCATGGTGTCGACGGTGCAGGGCCGGGGCGAGGTGGTGAGCGTCCGCGGCCGGCTCACCCCGATGCTCCGGCTCGGCGCCCACCTGAACACGTCATGCCGGGCGCAGGAGCCGACCCAGGGCATCGTCGTGGTGATCGAGTCGGGCCAGGACTCCCGCTGCCTGTTCGTCGACGAGTTGATCGGCAAGCAGGA
>JBILOA010000138.1:0-5559 GCA_044374735.1 Pirellulales bacterium
CACCGTGTCGCTCTGGCTGCAGGCGCCCACGCGGTTCGACCGGGCGGTCGTGTTCCATCGCTCGCGGGCCTGGACCGACGCCGCCAGCCGCGGCTACGAACTGCTCGTAGCGGAAGGCCACCTCCGCTGGTCGCTGATCCACTTCTGGCCCGGCGACGCCGTGAGCGTGCGGTCGGCGGAGCCGTTGCCCGTGGGGGCATGGGTGCACGTCGCGGTCACGAGCGACGGCTCGGGCAAGGCGGCGGGCCTGAAGATCTTCGTCGACGGCCATCCGGCGGCCACCGAGGTCGTGCGCGACAACCTCACCCGCGAGATCACCGGTGGCGGCGGCGACACGATCGCGATCGGCGAGCGGTTCCGCGACAACGGCCTCAAGGGGGGCCTGGTCGACGACTTCCGCGTCTTCGACCGGGCGCTCTCCCCGCTCGAGATCCGCGAGCTCGTGGCGCCCGGCGCAATCGCCACCGCGCTCGAGAAGCGGGACCAGGCCGAACGGCTCGGCGACTACGCCGCCGCTGCGTTCGACGAAACCACGGCCGGAGCCCGCCGCGCGCTGGAAGACACCCGCCGCGGCCGCGACGACCTCGCCGAACGTCCCGCCGAGATCATGGTGATGCGGGAACTGGCCGAGCCGAAGGTGGCCCACATCCTCGAGCGGGGCGACTACGACAAGCGAGGCGCGGCGGTCGAGCCGGGCACGCCGGCCGCCCTGCCCCCCTTTCCGCCCGACCTGCCCAGGAACCGGCTCGGCCTGGCGAGGTGGCTCGTCGATCCGGAGCACCCGCTGCTCGCCCGGGTGACGGTCAACCGGATCTGGCAGGGGCTCTTCGGCCTCGGGCTCGTACTGTCGCCGGAGGATCTCGGCAGCCAGTCACCGCGGCCCGACTACCCGGAGGTGCTCGACCTCCTGGCTTGGAAGTTCTCCCATCCGGAGAGTGCCGGCGGCTTCGGCTGGGATCTGAAGCGGCTCTTGAAGGCGATCATGCTCTCGCGCACCTACCGGCAGCGGAGCATCGCCGATCCCAAGACCATGGCCGACGATCCGCAGAACCTCTGGCTGGCTCGCGGCCCGCGGCACCGCCTGCCCGCCGAGATGATCCGCGACGGGGCCCTCGCCGCCGCCGGGTTGCTCGTGGAGAAGGTGGGCGGCCCGCCGGTGAAGTCCTACGACCTGCCCGACTCGTTCAAGCCCGAGGCCGCTGGCTCCGGTGAGGCGCTCTACCGCCGCAGCCTCTACACCTACTGGCGGCGCACCGGCCCCGCCCCGATGCTCGAGGCCTTCGACGTGCCCAAACGCGTGGTCTGCGTCGCCAAGCGTGACACCACCAACACGCCGCTGCACGCCTTCGTGTTGATGAACGGCGTGCAGTTCGTCGAGGCGGCCCGGGTGCTGGCCGAGAAGCTCCTGACCGAGACGAAGGGCGACGCCGCCGCGACGCTCGCGCTGGCCTTCGAGCGGCTCACGAGCCGCCCGCCCGACGAGCAGCAGCGGGCGATCCTCGGCCGGATGCACGCCGGCCAGCTTGCGTGGTATGCCGCCCGGCCCGAGGAGGCGGCGAAGTTCGTGGGCCTCGGTCAGACCAAGCGGAACGAGGCGTTGCCGGCCGTCGAGGTGGCGGCCGCCGCGGGCGTGATCAACGCCCTCTTGAACTACGACGAAAGCGTGGTGAAGCGATGAAGCCAGACACGGCAACCCCGGACGCCACGAACCACAAAGCGATGCGGCAGGTTCCGCTGCCGCTCGGCCCGAGCAGCCGGCGGCAGTGGCTCGGGCAGTTCGGGATGGGCTTCGGTTCGGTGGCGCTGGCCCACCTGTTCGCCCGCCAAGCGGCGGCCGAGGCGGCTGCGGGGGGCGGCCCGCTCACCCTGCCCGCCGGCTCGAGCGGCGGCGTGCTCGACGGCTTCCATGTGCCGCCCAAGGCCAAGCGGGTGATCTACCTGTTTCAGTCGGGCGGGCCGTCGCAGCTCGATCTCTTCGACCACAAGCCCCTGCTCAAGGAGCGCGATGGCGAGCAGCTGCCGGAGAGCGTGCGCGGCGGCCAGCGGCTCACGGGGATGTCGGGCAACCAGAGTTCGATCCCGCTCGCGGCCTCGCCCTTCGCCTTCGCTCGCCACGGCCAGAGCGGCGCCTGGGTGTCGAGCCTGCTGCCCCACACGGCGAAGATCGCCGACCGGCTCTGCTTCATCCATTCGATGCACACCGAGAGCATCAACCACGGCCCGGGTGTCACCTTCATGCAGAGCGGCTCGCAGATCCCGGGCCGGCCGAGCATCGGCGCCTGGCTCGACTACGGGCTGGGCACCGCCCAGGACAACCTGCCCTCGTTCGTGGTCCTGATCACGAAGAACAAGGGGGGCCAGCCGCTGATGAGCCACCTCTGGGGAGCGGGCTTCCTGCCGCCCAAGCACCAGGCGGTGCGGTTTCGCTCGGGGGCCGACCCGGTGCTCTACGTGACGAACCCGCCCGGCGTGTCGCCGGAGAACCGCCGGGCGCTGCTCGACGGCCTGCGGGAGCTCCACGAGCACCAGTTCGCGGCCACGCCCGACGCCGCGATCGCGGCCCGGATCGCCAACTACGAGATGGCCTTCCGGATGCAGGCGAGCGTGCCCGAGGTCACCGACTTCTCCGACGAGCCGGCGAGCGTGCTCGACCTCTACGGCCCCGAAGCCCGCGACCCCGGCACGTTTGCGGCCAACTGCGTCCTGGCCCGCCGGCTGGCCGAGCGGGGCGTGCGGTTCATCCAGCTCTATCACCAGGACTGGGACCACCATGGCGGCCTCAAGGGGGGCATCGCCGGCGAGGCCCGCCAGACCGACCGGCCGGCGGCGGCGCTGGTCGAGGATCTCGCCCAGCGGGGCATGCTCGACGACACGCTCGTGGTCTGGGGAGGCGAGTTCGGCCGCACCAACTACTGCCAGGGGCTGTATCGACCCGGCGGTGACTTCGGCCGCGACCACCATCCGCGGTGCTTCACGACCTGGATGGCCGGGGGCGGGATCAAGCCGGGCACGACCTGGGGCGAGACCTGCGAGTTTGGCTACAACATCGTGAAGGATCCCGTGCATGTGCACGACTTCCACGCCACGATGCTCCATCTCCTGGGCATCGACCACGAGCGGCTGACTTACAAGTTTCAGGGCCGCCGCTATCGGTTGACGGACGTCCACGGGAAAGTAGTCAAGGGCATCATCGCCTGAGGGCCGGGCCGGAGGCCGTTCCGGAGAGAATCGGTTTTGTCCTGAGAGATCGGGGCTTGGTTGTTGTCGGGCCTCGGCAGGCACGCTAGGGTCTTCTCGTAACGGCTGCGTTCGCGGCCACGTGCGACACCTCGACCTTGGACCGATGCACCCGCTGTCTTGGATCGCGTTGTGGCTGGCGTCGCTGGTCGTGTCGCCGCCACCGGTGGAGGTCGGAGGCACGCACGAAGCTCCCCGGGAGGCGTTTCCTGGTGCCACCGCCTTCCGGCTTACCGCCGACACCACATTCGGCTGGAAGTCCGGCGAGGTGCGGGCGGCGATCGACCTGGCAGGCCACGGCCTCACGGTCGACACCGGGGGCGGCAACCGGACGCTGCTCGCAGGCCCGATCACCGGCCGGGGATCGATCACCTGGAGCGGCGGCGGGGTGCCGCAGGTCGCGGCGTCGGTGCTCACGGGCGAGGCGGCCAACGCCTACGAGGGCAGCTTCACGCTCGTCCGGGGCGTGCTCGACCTCGCCAAGCCGGCCGGCAGCGACGCGGTCTGCGGCGATCTGGTGATCGGCCGCACCGGGCCGGCCATGGTCCGGTTGCAGGCGGCCGACCAGATCCGTGACACCGCCGTGGTGACGCTTTCTGGCCCGGGCGTCGCGGAGCTCGCGGTCAACGGGCATCACGAGGCCTTTGCAGGCCTGGTGCTCGAAGCGCACGCCGTCATCGACCTCGGCGGCGGCGCCGGCACGCTCGCGGTCGGAGACTCGGCGGCGCGGGTCTGGGATCCGGCGGCCACGCTCACGATCCGCGGCCACGTGCCCGGCGGCACGGAGCTCCGGATCGGCACCACGGCCCAGGGCCTATCGGCGGCCCAACTCCCCCGGATCGGGTTTCTCGATCCTGCCGGCCTGCCGGCTGGCCTCTACACTGCCCGGATCGGGCCCGATGGTCGCCTGGCCCCGGACACGATCGTGGTGGCGATCGATCCGCCGTTCGACGTTTCGCCGGCGGCGCGGGCGGCCAGAGCCGCGTTGTACGAAGTACCCGGGCGGGCCGCCCTCGCCGGCGCGGACACACCCCTGCGGGCCGGGATGACGATCTGTTTCTTCGGCGACTCGATCACCTGGCAAAACGGCTACCTCGGCCTGATCGAGGCCGCACTCAAGGGCGGGCCCGGCACCGGGGCTCTCGGCGTCAAGCTCGTGAACCGCGGGATCAACGGTGGCGGCGTGCTCGAGGTGCGGGATGGCACCCCCAAGGCGGCCTATCCCCGCGATGCGGCCCAGGGCCCGTTCGCGGAGGTGATCGCCGCCGACCGCGCCGACGTGGCCGTCGTGTTCATCGGCATCAACGATGTCTGGTGGCGAGAGACGTCGCCGGAGAACTTCGAGCGGGGGCTCCGCGACCTCGTGGCCGCCGCCCGGGCCCGGGGCACGGTGCCGGTGCTGGCCACGATGATGATCCGCGGCGAGCTGCCCGACGGCCGCAACGCCGACGACGCCAAGATCGACGCCTACTGCGACCTCACCCGCCGCGTCGCCCGCGAGACCGGCACCACGCTCGTCGACCTGCGGCGGGCGGCGATTGCCCGGCTGCAGAACACGAACGCCCAACTGCGGGTGGACGGCACGCTCTATTGCAAGCCGGCGGGGATCCTGGCGGGGGACGGTGTCCATCCCAACTCGGCCGGCAACGAACTCATCGCCGACCTGCTCGCCGACGGAATCGTGCGGGCCCTGCGGCCGGCCGGCGGCGGGGCTCAATGAGCCTCGGGGTGGGCAGGGAAGGCCGGAGCCTGGTCGCGGGCGGCCTGCTCGCGGTACGCCCGCGGCGTGGTGCCGAATCGGCGCCGGAACACAGCCGTCAGATATTCGCCGTGGCGGAAGCCGCACCGTCCGGCGATCACCTCGACCGTGAGCCGCGTGCCGGAGAGCAGCGCGCGGGCAGCCTCGAGCCGCGCCCTCACGATCGCCTCGTGGGGGGTGTAGCCGAGCGTCTGCTGGAACCGCTTGGCGAGCATCGACCGCGAGGCCCGCACCGCCCGGACGACGTCGTGGGTGTCGATCCCCTCGACCGCATGCTCGTGGATGTAGCCCATGGCGAGGCTGACGACGGGGTCGGCCGTGAACCGCACGTCGGTCGAGCCGCGGCTGACGATGCCCCGCGGTGGGACGCGCATGGGTGCGGTCGGAGCGGCGGCGCCGGCCAACTGCTGATCGAGCAGGACCGCGGCCTCGTAGCCGATCCGGGCGGCGTCGGTATCGACGCTCGAGAGCGTCGGGAAACAGAGCTCGCAGTGCGGCACCTCGTTGTCCACGCCGAGGATGCAGATCTCCTCCGGCACGGCGATGCCCCGCTCGCCCGCGAT
>JBILOA010000139.1:0-5552 GCA_044374735.1 Pirellulales bacterium
GGGTGGGAAAAGGAACTACTGCTGCTGCTGCGATTGCTGCTGCCGCAGCCCAACGCCCGCGGCCGGCAGCGTGCGAGCCCGGGCCACGCACTCGAACAAAAACTCGAAGATCTCGATGTGCCGCCGAGCCTCCGTCAGATCCCGGCCCCAGGTGTAGAGGCCGTGCCTGGCGATCAGGAACCCGTGGAGCGGCGGCCGGCCCGGGGCGGAGAAGTCGAGGCCCGCGAACCGTTCCCGGATCCGCGCCGACAGCTCCCGCATGTCCTGGGTGTTGGCGAAGATCGGCACGTCTTCGTGGGTGTCGTGGGTGGTGATGCCCTCCAGCCCCTTGAGCATCTCGTAGCCGGCGATGCGCAGATTCCCGACCGCCACCCCCGTGGGCAGATCGGCGCCCGAGAGAATCGTGCCCCAGGGGGAATGGGTGTGGAGCACCGCGCCGACGGAGGGCACGAGTTCGGCGATCGTGCAGTGCAGCAGCGTCTCGGCCGAACTGCGGCGGTCGGAGCCGTCGCTGACGCGGCCCTGAGCGTCGACCCGGACGAAGTCGTCGCGGCCGAGGGCCGACTTGTCCTTGCCACTGGCGGTGACGAGCAGTTCCAGCGGCTGTCGGCCCAGGATCACGCTGTAGTTGCTGCTCGTGCCGAGCGACCAGCCCCGGCCATGGAACTCCCGGCCGACGGCCCGCAGGGCGTCGACGGCATCGGCCGGGTGGGTGGCAGCGCTGGGGGCCATTCCCGGAATCTACGCAGGGTCGCCAGGACCCGCAACGATCGTCAGAGGTACGGGGAAAAGAGCCGCGCGATGCCGTCGCGGAGCCGCACTGGAAGGCTGCGGGCGTCGACCTCGGCCAGTGTCTTGCGGCGGCTGCGGGCGATGACCCCGGCGATCTGGCGGTCGAGCCGGCCGGCGAGCTGCCGGTCGTAGGTCTCGACGTTGAACTCGAAGTTGAGCCGCAGCGAGCGATCGTCCCAGTTGCCGCTCCCGAACATCGCCCAGGCGGCGTCGACCACCATCAGTTTCGTATGGTCGAAGGGCGGAGGCGACATCCAGACGTTGCAGCCGCGGCCGAGCACCTGCCACAGCACCGCGGTCGACGCCCAGCCGACGAGGGCGAGGTTGTTCTGCTCGGGCAACACGATGTCGACCTCCACGCCTCGGGCCGCCGCGACGTCGAGGGCCTGGCAGATGGCGTCGTCGGGCAGGAAGTAGGGCGTCATGATCCGGACCGACCGCTGGGCCGCCGTCAAGGCGCCCACCAGCACGAGTTTGATCTTCCCGATGTCCTGGTCATCGGGCCCGAAGCGGATGCCGCGGGCGAGGGCCGGGCCGACGGCCGCCAGCCCCGGCGCCCAGGCCGAACCGGCCAGCGTCTCGTCGGCGGCGAAGGCCCAGTCTTCGGTGAACACCTCGAGCAGATGGGCCACCACCGGTCCGCGGAGGCGAAAGTGCATGTCGCGCACCGGATGCCGTGGCTGGTGCGCCAGCCAGCAGCCGTCCCGGATGTTGAGGCCGCCGGTGAAGCCGATCGTCCCGTCGACGACCATGATCTTCCGATGGTTGCGAAGGTTGGCGTAGGGGAAGTAGATCGGCACGCTGGTGGGCAGAAACCGCTCCACCCGCACCCCCTTCGCCGCCAGCACGCCGACGATCGAGGGCACGGTGTAACTCGCCCCGATGCCGTCGATCAGCACCCGCACCTCCACGCCCCGCGCGGCCGCCGCGGCCAGGGCGTCGGCGAACTGCCTCCCGGTGGGATCGTTGTCGAAGATGTAGGTGGAGAGGCCGACGCTGCGGCGGGCGGCATGGATGGCCTCCAGCATGATCGGGTAGGCCTCGTCGCCGCCGGCGAGCGGTTCGATCAGGTTGCCATCGAGGAGCGGTCGGTCGGTGGTCCGGCCCACGAGCGTCGCCAGCGACCGCAGGGGCGCCCGATCGGGCCCAATCGCCTCGGCGAGCAGGTCTGGTCCGGGGATGGCCGCCCGGGTCTCGAGGGAGGTGCGGGTCACGCCGGCCCGGAGGTGGGTGGCGCGGGAGCGGATCCGGTTGATGCCCAGCAGGAAGTAGGCGACCGCTCCGAACACCGGCGAAAGCCAGATCAGCCCCACCCAGCCGATCGTCGAGCGGGTGTCCCGTTTGACGAGAATCGCGTGGGCGGAGGCCAGAACGGAGAGGCCGACCACCCCCCACGCCAAGATGTGCGGCCAGAGGAAAAGCCACCACTGCCACGCCGCTCGGACCGAATCCTCCATGGGCAGAGGCTAGCAGAAGCCCCACCCCGGGGGCGGCCTGAGGCCCCCACCATGGAGGTGGTGCAAATCGCCCCAGGGCGACCGGGCGGTGGTGCGATTCGCCCCAGCCCGGCTCCGGGGCGGCGGCGTGATTCGCCCCATCACCGCCGGCCGTGGGCAGGCGGTTCAGCCGCCACGCGATGCGGAAGTGCTTGTCGGCAATGGGGTTACGGCGCATTTGCCGGTTTTTTGGCAGATTTCTAGGCCTGAGGCGCGCCGCTTGCATGTCAGAGAGGGGTCGGAGGAGCCCTCGATGGGCTCGTCCGAGCCGGGTCCAAGTGGCCCGGCCACTCCGACCACGAGGAGGTTTGAGCCATGTCGAAGCACCTGATCTCGCTGATGACCGCGGGTTTGCTGGTTGTTTCGGGCGGCTCGCTGGCTCGGGCGGACGGTGTGGAGACCGTTTTGCTCGGTCATGTCGGATGGGAGGCGTTTTCGGGCACGGCGCCCGCCGGCTCACTCGCCTGGGCCGGTGTCGACGAAAGCTTCGCTACGTCGCCCACGCTGCCTTCGGCTACGCAGCAGTTCGTCGCGTTCGACGATCAGGCGATCGACGTCGAGTTGATCACCGCCCTTGCCGCTCCCGAGCCGCCCGCGTTGGTTCTGGCGGGCATGGCCTTTGGCGGCGTGCTCTGCGGTCGGACGCTGCTGATGCGGCGTCGGTCCAAGGCCGATTCGGACGTCGGCCAGGAGTCGCGGGGCTGAGCCGTCCCGCACTGAAAAGGATTGAAAACAATGAATCATCACGTTCAGCATCGTGCGAGGGGAGCAGGTGGTGCGGTCACGGCCGTCAGCCGCTCGTTGACCGTCACCGATTTGTGCCTCTGCCTCGTGCCGATCGGCTTGTTCCTCTCGATCGTGTCGCTCGTCTGAAACCGGTCTCTTCCAAAGTCTGTCCGAGTCTGTGAGCAAGGAGTCAGGTCATGGTGAACAAGGCCACGTGGAACGTTGACCAGGTCGAGCGCACGGCGCCCAGCGTCGTGGTCGTCGATCCGCAGTTCGACGCCTATCGCGAGTTGGCAGCCAGCGCCCGCGCCGGCCGCATCAGCCTCCACTTCCGCTCCAGCGGCACGCAGGCGATGAAGCTCGCTCGCCACCTCGACGTCGACGCCTGGCTCGTCGCGGGTGAACTCGACGACATGTCGGGCCACGATTTCGTGGAGTTGCTGGGGGCCGTGCGCGGAGACGCCAAGGTCGCCATGATCGGTGCCGGCCTCGCCGCCAGCCGCTCCGCCCAAGAGGCCGGGGCCGACATGGTGGTCAGTCAGCCGATCACGGTCGCCGACCTCGAGGAACTGCTGGGCCTGCCGGTCGAGGAGCGGAATCGCCGGCTCGCCGCCAAGGGATTCGCCGGCTCGTGGGCCGCACTCCCCGTCAGCGTCGGGGCGGCCGTGGTGGCCTTGGCCGTGCTGATGATCGGCTGAGGTGCCGCGGAAGGGCAGCCGGCTCTCCGCTCTCCCGCAGGCCGCGTCACCAGACGTTGGCCACGAAATCCCCGCCGCGGCACCGCCGCAGGTAGGCGAGCGCCGCCGTCTGGCCAGTCGTTTCCAGGGCGTTGCGATAGACGGGGTCGTGGAACCCCTCGATGTCGATGCTGCCCCTCCAGCCGGCTTCCCGCAACACGCTGACGAGGTCGGTCCAGTTGGTGTCGCCGAATCCCGGTGTCCTGTGCTGCACGTAGGGCACTCCTCCCCGAAGCCCGTGCTCGCGGATCACGTCCCAGCGCACGCTCGCGTCCTTGCCGTGAATGTGCCAGATCCGCGCCGCGTATTTCCGCAACTGCGGCAGGGGATCGACGAGGCTTACGAGCTGGTGGCATGGCTCCCACTCCAAGCCGATGACCGGGCTGTCGACCGCGGCGAAGATCGCGTCCCAGGCTGCGGGGGCGTGGGCGATGTTCCAGTCACCGCTCTCCCACGTGCCCCGCTTGTCGCAGTTTTCGAACGCCAGCCGCACGCCCCGGCTCGCCGCCCGCCCGGCCAGCGGCCCAAACACCTCGGCGAACCGCGGCAGCGACTCGGGGACGGGCCGGCCGGGGATCCGGCCGGTGAAGCCGGCCACCACGTCGCAGCCGAATCGCTCCGCCGCATCGATCAGCCGCTCCCAGTCGGTCACCGTCTCGGGGCTCGTCAACGGATTGCCGTAGACCCCGAGACAGCTGATGCGGCGGGGCACGCCGTCGCTCGGCTCGTGGGCCGCGAGCGTGGCCCGGACGGCGTCGGCCAGCCGGCCGAGGTCGAAGCCGCCCACGGATCGGCCGAAGCTCAGCTGAAAGGTCTCGAATCCCAGCGGCAGCAGCCGGCCGATCACCTCGGCGGTGTGGTCGTGGGCGGGAACGACCGTGCCGATGCGGATGTCGTCGTGGGCGTGCATGGGCGGGATTGTAGCGGCGTACAATCCCTCCGGTGACGCTGGGAAGGACGGGCGACGGCATGCGGCTCTTGACCTGGAACATCCACAAGGGCATCGGCGGCCGCGATCGGCGGTATTCGCTCACCCGGATCATCGACTGCATCGAGGCCGAGAACCCCGACCTGATCTGCCTGCAGGAGGTGGATCGCCTCGTCCAGCGCAGCGGCCACGACGACCAACCGCGGCTGCTGGCCCGCTACTTCCGCTGCCACTCGGTGTTTCAGCCGACCGTGCGCGTCGGCGGCGGCGGCTACGGCAACCTCGTCCTCTCCCGCTGGCCCGTGGCCAGCCGGCACCGGATCTCGCTGCGCCAGGGGGCCCGCAAGCCCCGCGGCGCCCAACTGCTCCTGGTCGACTCGCCCGAGGGATCACTCCACCTCGTGCACACCCATCTCGGCCTGGCCGAGCGCGAGCGACGGGCTCAGGTGGATCGGCTCCTGGGGCACATGCTGTTCCGGTCGGCGGATCCGCATCCCACGCTCGTGGCCGGAGACTTCAACGACTGGCGTGACTCCCTCGGCCGGGAGCGGTTTATGACCTTCGGTTTCCGGCAGGTGACGAGCCCCGCCGCGCGGTTTCGCACGTTTCCAGCCTGGCTCGCGCTGGGTGCACTCGACAAGGTGTTCGTGCGGGGCGGGATCGAGGTCCGGCACGCCCGCGTGGTCCGCACGAGCCTCGCCAAGGCGGCCAGCGATCACCTGCCGGTGGTGGTGGACTTTCACCTCCGGTGACGTCGCTCCGGGGTCGCCACTCCCGCAGCGTTACCCGGCCAGGGCCTCGTGGGCGGCGGCGATCGTGGCGGCGATGTCGGCGTCGGTGTGGGAGGCCGAAATGAAGAGCGCCTCGTACTGG
>JBILOA010000141.1:0-5545 GCA_044374735.1 Pirellulales bacterium
CATCTCGACCTGCCCCAACGACACGTTCGCGTTTCACGGCCTCCTGAGCCGGGAAGTTGATTGGCGAGGACTCGACTTCGAGGTCGAGTTGCTCGACATCGAACAGCTCAACACCCGGATGCTCCGCGGCGAGTTGGACGCCTGCAAAGTCAGCTTCGCTGCCGCCCTGGGCATGGCCCGCGAGGTCGTGGTGCTGCCGAGCGGCTCGGCCCTCGGCTTCGGCGTGGGGCCCCTCCTGCTGGCCGCCGAGGCCGAAACGCGGCCGGCCGCTGCCACACAGCTCACGCTCTGCCCGGGAGCCCAGACGACCGCGGCGCTGCTGTTCGACCTCTTCCACCCCCGCTCGACCCGGATCGAGCAGGCGGTGTTTTCGGAGATCATGCCGCGGCTCGTGGCCCGTACGGCCGACTTCGGTGTTTGCATTCACGAAGGACGCTTCACCTGGGAGGCGCACGGCCTCCACCTCGTCGAGGATCTCGGCAGCCGCTGGGAAGCGGAGACGGGCTGTCCGCTGCCGCTGGGCGGAATCGTCGCCAGCCGCCGGCTGCCCGCCGAGGTGACGGCCGCCGTGCAGCGGGTGATCCACGATTCGCTGGCGCTGGCGCTGGCCGATCCCGCCGCCACGCTGCCGACGATGCGCCGCCACGCGCAGGAGTTCGATGACCGCGTGCTGATGCAGCACGTCGATCTCTACGTCAACGAATGGACGGTCGACCTCGGCGACACGGGCCGGCGGGCCCTGGACGAGCTCTCCGACCGGGCGGCGGCCGCCGGCCGTGGCTCCGGCCAGCTCGATTTGTTCAGGGCGTGACGCCTCAGCCCACGTCGAGCCACCGCGGGAGCGGGGCGTCGGCCGGGAGGCCGAGGATCTCGCGGAGCTTCGTCAGCTCTTCGTCGCCGAGCGGAACGAACACGACCGGGTCTTGCACCAGCTCGGGGTCGACGAGCCGGTAGCCGCTCACCCGGCCGTCCTCCACGATCGGCGCCCGGCCGTAGCCATACATCATGTTGTCGACCTTCTCGAAGAAGTCGCCGAGCGTCACGGCCTCGGGCAGCGGCTTGCGGATGAAATAGAGCTCGATCACGTCCCGCCAGAAGTGCGGCACGAACTTCTCTCCGACGTCGGCATGGCCCACGCAGGCGCGGTTCGTGCCCGCGATGCAGACCGGCAGCGAGGCAAGCGGCCGGCCACGCCGAGCCGCCTCACGGGTGACTTCGTCGAGGAGGTTGATGTGGAAATCCGCGCTGAAGCAATCGTCGCAGATGATCACGACGCGGGAGAGGTCGACCGCCCCGGTGCCGGCCGCCCCGTCGAGCAGCGCCTTCGCCAGCCGCTCGAAGCGGATGTGGTAGCTCTGGATCTCGGTGGGCAGGCCGTGGCCGAGCACCGCCACGCTCGTCGGCTTCCCGGCCCCGACGGCGGCGGTGATGGCCGAGAGGAACTCGGCGGCGACTCCGTCGAGCGTCTGTTCCTCCGCCTCCTTCTTGTAGATGGTGGAGTCGCAGCCGTAGGCATCGGCGATGGCCGTGATCTCGCGGGGCCCGAGCCCCTGAGCGGGGTCGAGCAGGCCGATCACGGTGCGGCCGTCGGCCAGGACGGGCGTCGCCGCGGCGGCCTTCCGCTTGCCGTCGATGAACTCGGCGAGCGCCACGAGGGCCGCCAGCCGATCGGCCTCGGTCATCACGCCGAGGGCGGCGGCATGCCGCGTCGCGAGGTGGTAGACCGAGGGTGCGATCTGCCGCCAGTGCTTCGCCGTGCAGCCGAGCTTCGTGGCCACCTCGCCGCCGAGCCCGGCGTCGAACGTCGCGAAGTCGGCCGCGATCGGCCCGGCGACGGCGACCGCGGGCGCCGCGGCGCGGGCGGGAGCGTTGACCACGGCCGCCCACACCAAGCCGCCGAACAGGCCCGCCGCAGCGACGACGATGGCCGCCAGTCGTGATCCGTGTGCCGTCACAACGTCCTCCGATCCATGATCATGGTCGCCGGCGGTGGCTCCCCGCGGCGAACCCGTTTCTACCACGCGCGGCCGCTACTTGGCCGGCACCAACACCAGCGAGTGCGGCTGGCGGCCCGCGGGCGTCACGATCGTGGCGGCCGGTGCCTGCTTGAGGAGTTCGTCGAGCGAACTCTCGTAGGCAAGCCCGCCGGACGGTCCCACGCTCCACGACACCTTGCCGCTCGAGACCTCGGCGAGACCGGCGATCGGCTGCACCGCGCCCGTGGCGGTGTCCGTCATCACCCCCTTGAGCTGACCGGACTTGCTCACGGCCAGTTGGTGGAACGACGTGGCCTGCCCGCCGGGCCGCGCCGGCGACGTGAACACGCCCAGCGGCAGCCACTCCACGTTCGTCATGGCCGTGAGGTTCGGATTCGCCCCGCCGTCGGTTCCGAAAAACGCGCTCACGACCGCCGCCGGCGGGACGGGTGCCGCCCGCCATTCGGCGTATGGCTTCGGGTGCTGCCAGGCGTCGGGGTGCTGGGCATACCACTCCGCCGTGAAGGGCGCCGGGCCGGCGACGGCCCGTGCAGCCTGCGGCCCCGACGGCGGCTGAGGCACCGCGACCGCAGCCGGCGAGGCCGGGGCGACCGGAACCGGCCCCCGTGGGGCCGTGCCCAACCCAGGCGCTCCAGCTCCCGGCGCACCGGCACCCGGCAGTCCTACCCCCGGCGCGCCCGCCCCGGGCGATCCCAGACCGCCCGGGGCCCCCGGCCCGCCCACCGAAGGCCCTGCCGCTCCACGACCGCCGCCTGGTCCTGCGCCGGGCGAAGGCCCCCGGCGACCGCCGGGCTGACCCTGCGCTGAAGGGACCGCCATTCCCGCGGCCACGATCACTGCCATCGCCAGACGGGCTGCCCACGCCTTTGAGACACCGTTTCGAGCCGCCATGAAGCATCCTCCTGCGTGATTCGTGATCTGATCGAGCAGATCATTCTCGCCCGGACCCATGGCCCCTGGCTAGAACGATTTCAGCAGTGCATGCAAGGCCTCCCCTGACCCGAACGAGAGCAGGTTCGCGATCACGATCGCGGTGTGGTCGCGGATCGCGGCCTGCCGGCTCGGGGCCGGGCCGTGGGCCGCGCGAAACAGCAGACATTCGGCCACCGGCGCGAAGGTCTCGGCGACGACGAGATACCAGAGGCGGCCCCACGGGGCCCAGACGAGCGGCGGCAGGACGCAGACCACGATCGGGTACGTGAAGGCAGTCAGCGCGAATCCGGCCACGAGCCGATCCCGTACGGAATGTCGCGGCGACAGGCCCACGAGCAAGACCGGCACCTCCACCGCCACCGTCAAGAGATAGCCCCAGGGCAGAAAGCTCCACAGGGCGGCGGTGTCGGGGGGCACGCGGTCACGCCTCCCGCACGAGAAACGGCACCTCGGCGAGCACGTGCACGAGGGCGATGGTGAAGTAGACGCTGCGGGCGAGCGGGTAGTCGACGAGGAAGCCTGCCCACAGCGCTGCGACCACGAGGCCCCCCATGACCAAGACCGTCGCCAGCCCTCTGCGCCACGCGGCCGACCGCCGCGCCAGTGGCACGCCATCGAGCCGCCAGGGCGCCGCCCCAAGGGCCACCAGCGGCAGCGCCACGCACCACACGCCGTAGTGCAGCATTTCGAGAAAGGTGTGGGCGGCGACGAGGAAGTGGGTCGACACCTGGGGCACCACGCCGCCCCCGGCGTGCCGCGTGATCTGCGCCGTGAGCACGTCGGTGCCCGTGAGATCCGGCGCGGTACCGAGCTTCCAGGCCAGCAGCACGAGCACCACGGGCACGGCCACGAGACACCAGCGATAGGCGCTGCGGAGTTCCGGTCGCCGTCGGCCGATTTCCGAGTCGAGAAACGCAAGCGCAACCAGCGGATGGAGGTAGACCAGGCCGATGCCCCAGCCCACCGGCCAGAGCCAGGCCAGCGTCACGAGGCCGAAGGCCACGGGCCACAGCCAGGGCCACGCGCGGCGCGGATTCTGCCGGCGGCGGATCGCCGCCAGCGTCGCGGCCCAGAGCACGAGCGCGGAGTTCCAGGTCGCGAGCAGCACCCGCCAGGTCTCAAAGCCGTTGCCGCAGGCGGCGGCCACCGTGGGCAGGGCGATCATGCCGGCGGTGAGCCCGACCACGCCGGCGATGCCCAGCGAGAAGAAACCCGCAAGCCGGCCCCAGCGGGCCGGCATCCGCGTCATGAAGTAGCGGGCCTCGAGCCAGTTGTGGGGCCCGGCGAAGAGAAACACGATCGCGATCGAGAAGCCGATCGGAAACCAACCGGCGAGCACCGCCGCCGCGGCAACGAGGGCGAGGATCCCCGCTGCAAAGCCGACCACGGGATCGACGGCCGCGTGGGCCCTGAGCGGCAGCGTCGACTCGCTGGGCACCGCCATGGCGAAGCACCTCGGTGTCGCGGTTCGCGTCCGACGCTACTCCGCGTTGGCTGCCTTCGAGCCGATCACGAGCACGATCTCGTCGAGCCCTGCGGGCGCGGTCTCCACGATCACTTTTCCCGCCGGCCCGACTTCCTGGAGGATTCTGCGCAAGACCTCGTCCTGGGAGAGCGGCGGCATGCCCGGAGGAATGTCGGCCGACACCCGCGCCGCGAAAAACCCGCCGCTGCCCGCCGCGGCCAAGCCGCAGATCGCCACGGTCGCAAGGCGGGCCGGCCGGCCGCGTCGATAGGCGACGAACCCACAGCCCACGGCCGCCGCGAGGGCGACGCCCGCCACCACGCTGCGCATCGTACCCGGCCCAGCGACGCCCGTCGCCGGACGCCCGCCCCCCGCCAGTTGCGCGAGCACGGCCGCCGGGATCCTGAGCCGGTGGGAGGCGGCGGTTCGATCTTCCTCCACGTGCAACTCGACCGGCCGTGCCCGGTTGCCACGCACGTCGGCCTGCAGCCCCCCGACATCGATCGACCGCGGCTCGGGCAGCACGTCGGCCAAGCCCGTCGTCGCCAGCCCAAAGCCGGCTACCACACATCCCACGAGGAGGCTCTCCCACCGACGATGGGGTACGCTATTCATCGGAATCTCCCTGGCGTTTCGGTTGCTCACGAGCGTCCGCGAATATTCGGAACGCGGTCAGACGAATATTCCTGGGGTGGCCCCCCGAGGCCACTCGACACGTTTCAACAGACAGGGGCTGACTGTCGGGAGACGATTCGGTTCAGCACCACCCAGAGCCCACGCGTCGATGCCTTCGGTCGTCACCTGTTCATGCTGCTCCGCGCCCTTCATTCCCGATGAAGGATCGGGCGCATCGGCCCCCGCGAAGAAAGCAGGCTGGCCTCGGTGCGAGACCTGCACCCGGGAGGCTCTCGAGAAAGCCCTATCCAGCAATCGGGAGTGGCGGTTCGGCACCACCACCGTCGCCCTCGGCTGTCTGGTGTGCGCCGGAGGCTACTGGTGGCGGCAGAAACGCCCCGCTGATCTTGAGTGGGCATGTTTTCTGGCGGTCGCTGTCGTCTCCGCGCTGTTGGCCTGCTTCTACCATTTTCGCCGAGTCCGGCCCCAGCAGAAACAGCGCCTCGCCAACGAGACACTCGATCGCGTGCGACAT
>JBILOA010000140.1:0-5545 GCA_044374735.1 Pirellulales bacterium
GCGGACGATCTCCGCCACCGCCCGCGCCTTCTTGGCCACGCTGTCGGCCAGCTCCACCCGCAGGTCCGGCCTGAGGATCGCGAGGATCACGCCGGGCACGCCCCCGCCGGTGCCCACGTCGAGCACCCGCTCCCCGTGGGCCAGGTGTGGAAGCAGGGCCGCCGCGTCGCCCACGTCCCGCGACACGAATCGACCCACGTCGGTGTGCCGGGTGAGATTGAGCCGCTCATTCCAGGCCCAGAGGGTGGTCGCGTAGGCGGCCAGCCTGGCGACGGCGTCCGAAGGCAGGGGGATGCCGAGCCGCAGCGCCTCGGCGGCGATCGCGTCGGCGACGTCGCCGGGGGCCGGCTCAGAAGCCTGCGGCAGGATGTCGCTCACCGGATGAACAGCATCTCGCGGTAGGTGGGCAGCGGCCAGAGGTCGTCGGGCAGGATCGCCTCGAGCTGGTCGGCCGTCTCCCGCACCGCGACCATCGCGGGAATCACGTCGTCGTGGAAGTGGGCCATCTCTGCCCGCACGTCACCGCCGTGGTGGCAGGCCGCCTTCTCCAGACCCTCGATCCGGCCCTCCAGATCGCCCACCAGCTTCATCAACTTTTCGAGCGTGCCGAGATGGGGCGACTGGCCGAGAGCCTTGAGCTTGGACGCGATGTCGACGAGCTCGCCCTGGTAGCGGTAGGCCGCCGGCAGGAGCATCGTCTTGGCGATCTGGATCGCGGCCTGGGCCTCGGTGTTGAGGTCCTTGCAGTACCGTTCCATGTAGATCTCGTAGCGGCTCCGCATCTCCCGCTCGGAGAGCACGCCGTACTTGGCGAACAGCGCCAGGTTGGCCGGCGCGACGAGCACGTCGAGCGCTTCGGGCGTGGCCTTGAGGTTGGGCAGACCCCGCCGCTTCGCCTCGACCTGCCACTCCTCGGAGTAGCCGTTGCCGTTGAAGATCACCCCCTTGTGGTCGGTGATGATCTTCTGGAGCAGCTTCTCCACCGCGGCCGGGAGCTTGGAGGGGTCGCCGCCGGTGGCCGTCTCCAGCTCGGTCGCCACCCAGTCGAGGCTCTCGGCCACGATCGTGTTCAAGGCCACGAGCGGCCCGGCGATCGACTGGCTGGAGCCTACGGCCCGGAACTCGAACTTGTTGCCCGTGAAGGCGAAGGGGCTCGTGCGGTTGCGGTCGCCGGCGTGCTTGGGCAGCGGCGGCAGCGTGTCGACGCCCACGGAGAGGGTGCCGCTGGCCTTGCTGCCGGTGACCTTGCCCCGCTCGATCTGCTCGAAGACGTCGGCCAGCTGGTCGCCCAGGAAGATCGAGATGATCGCCGGCGGGGCCTCGTTGGCCCCCAGCCGGTGGTCGTTGGCGCTCGAGGCCACCACGGCCCGCAGCACGTCGCCGTGGAGGTGCACCGCGCGGATCACGGCGGCGCAAAAGACGAGGAACTGCATGTTCTCGTGCGGCGTCTCCCCCGGCTCGAGCAGGTTGCCGAGCTTGCAGCCGAGCGACCAGTTGACGTGCTTGCCCGAGCCGTTGATCCCGGCGAAGGGCTTCTCGTGGAGCAGGCAGGCCATCCCGTACTTCTGCGCGAGGCGGGTCAGGGTCTGCATGATCGACTGCTGGTGGTCGGTCGCGATGTTGGCGTTCTCGTAGACCGGCGCGATCTCGTATTGGCTCGGCGCCACCTCGTTGTGGCGGGTCTTGACCGGCACGCCGAGCTTGTAGAGCTCCCGCTCCGCCTCGAGCATGAAGGCCAGCACCCGCTCGGGGATCGCGCCGAAATACTGGTCTTCGAACTCCTGACCCTTGGGCGGCCGGGCGCCGAACAGGGTCCGGCCGGTCATCACGAGGTCGGGCCGGTTGAAGTAGAAGTTGCGGTCGATCAGGAAGTATTCCTGCTCCGGGCCGGCCGAGGCGGTCACCTGGCCGACGTCCTTGTGGCCGAAGAGCTCGAGCACCCGGCGGGCCTGCTTGTCGACCGCCTGCATGCTCCGGAGCAGCGGCGTCTTCTTGTCGAGCGCCTCGCCCGTCCAGGAGCAGAAGGCGGTCGGGATGCAGAGCGTCGTGCCGTTGGGATTGTCGAGGATGTAGGCCGGGCTCGTCGGATCCCAGGCCGTGTAGCCCCGGGCCTCGAAGGTCGCCCGCAAGCCCCCCGACGGGAAGCTCGAGGCGTCGGGCTCGCCCTGGATCAGTTCCTTGCCGGAGAACTCGGCGACCGCGGTGCCCTCGCCGGTGGGCGAGAGGAAGCTGTCGTGCTTCTCGGCGGTGAGCCCCGTGAGCGGATAGAAGACGTGGGCGTAGTGGGTCGCCCCCTTCGCGATCGCCCAGTCCTTCATCGCCAGGGCTACGGCGTCGGCGATCGAGGGGTCGATCGGCTTGCCCCGCTTGATCGTGGCCTGGAGCGCCTTGTACACGCTCTTGGGCAGGCGGGCCCGCATCTCGGCGTCACTGAAGACATTGGACCCGAAGATCTCGCTCGTGGGCGTCTCGCGGAAGTTCCAGGCCTGGCCGGTCGGGCGGTAGGCGTTGATGGCGGCGATCGCACTGGCGCGGGCGGTGGTCATGGCGGGGGTTCCTTTCTGGGGCCGCCAGTGTAGCGGTTGAACCACGGCCGGGGAGCGGCG
Organism: Pirellulales bacterium; assembly: GCA_044374735.1. Classification (GTDB taxonomy): domain Bacteria; phylum Planctomycetota; class Planctomycetia; order Pirellulales; family UBA1268; genus QWPN01. The sequence goes on from JBILOA010000140.1 coordinate 2,607, forward strand.
ATGCGTCGCCGCCGCGGGACGCCCAACGCCGGGGCGGCGCGCCTCAGCGGGCGGCGGTCGTGCGGCCCGGGGCCGCGGCCGGCCGGAGCACCGAGCGGCGGGCCACCTCGATGGCCGCCGCGAGCACGGCGTCGTCCTGGCGGCCCTCTGCGGCGGCCACGTCGCCGTCGATCGGCCGGGCGGCGGTCACCACCGGCACATCGGGCTCCACGCCCACGCCGCTGAAGGGGAGGCCGCGCGGGGAGAAGAACTTCGCCGTCGTCAGCCGCATCCCCACGCCGGCCGCGTCGAGCGGGAAGATCCCTTGGATCGAGCCCTTGCCGTAGCTCCGCGAGCCGACGAGCGTGCCGCGGCGGTGGTCGCGGATCGCGCCGGCGAGGATCTCGCTGGAGCTGGCCGAGTCGCCGTCGATCATCACGACCAGCGGCATCCGCCAGGTGCCGCTCCGGGCGGCGGTGTAGTTGAAGTCTTCCTCGGGGCTGCGGCCCCGCGTCGCCACCACGAGCCCGCGGTCGAGAAACAGGTCGGCCACGTCCACCGCCGCGGAGAGCAGGCCGCCGGGATTGCCCCGCAGGTCGATCACGAGCGCCCGCATCCCGGCGGCGTCGAGTCGCCGCAGCGTGGCGTCGAGGTCGGCCGCGGTCGTCTTCTGGAAGGAGCTGATCTTGACCCGGGCGATCCCGGACGCGGGGTCGACGATCGCGGCCTCCTCGATGCTCGGCACCTCCACGTGCTCGCGGCGGACGGTGACCGCGCGGGCCGCCCCGGGGCCGCGGGCCACGGCCAGGGTGACGACCGAACCCTCGGGGCCCTGCAGCAGGTGGGCCGCCTCGTCCACGCTCAGGCCGCCGATCGACCGGCCGCCGACACCGATCAGCCGGTCACCGGCCCGGATCCCCGCCCGCTCTGCCGGGCTGGCCGGGATCACGTGCACCACGAGCAGGCCGTCCGGCGCGCTCTTGAGCTCGACGCCGAGGCCGACGAAGTTGCCCTCGATCTGCGAATACAGATCCTCGAGCTGGCCGGTCGTGAGGAAGGCGGAATACTCGTCGAGCCCGCCCACGGCGGCGGCGGCCATCTCCATCAGCGTCACCGCCGGCTGGATGCCGAGGATCGAATGGCCGGCCCGGGCGATCCAGGTGGCGACCGCCTCGGCGTCGGCCTGCGTGGCGGCCGGGCGGGTGGCCACGATCCGCTCCACCTGGCCGCGGTAGGCGGCGATCCGCTCGGCGGTGGCCTGCGAGGCGTGGTTGGCGATGAAGGCCGGGTCTTCGAGGGCCACGTCGACCGCCAGCCGGCCCCGGGCCGAGAGCCGCCCGTAGTCCGGATTCTCGACGTGGTGCGAGCTGATCCGGGAGAGCACCTCGCCGTAGGCGCGGCGGGCCTCGGTCTCGGAGAGCAAGGACAGTTGGCGGCGATAGGCCGGCTCGGCGTGCCGCCGGGCGATGTCGCAGTGGAGCTTGGCGAGGTCGTATTGCCGCGCCAGGGCGGGGTCGAGCGTGCCCTTGCGAGCGGCCGTCTCGCAGATCTTGACGACGTCGGACCAGCGGCCCTCGTGGACGAGCGCGGTCGTGCGGGAGGCGAGGTCGTCGGGGTGAGCGGCAGCGGCGGTGCCCCCCTGGCCGGCCGGAACCCACTGCAGAAACGATTCCGCCCGCGCCGTGGCTGTCGCCAGGAACACGACCACCAGCCCGGCGAGAGCCGCACGGGAGCCGCGAATCCTGAGGCGGGAGCAGGCAGCGATCACAGGGCAATCCGTTGGCGGGAGGCCGTTCGACGGGGCGGCGGCAACCAGCGGTCTGTCCGTTTTGACCGCCCGCGATTATGGCTCACGGCGAGTGGCCGGGCAAAAGACGGGGCGGCAAAATTCCCGTTTTTCCCGACCGGAAGCCCTTGCCCGAGAGGCATGGTCGTCACGACCGTCATCACCCGACGCGGCGACACGTTGGTACGATAGAAGCTTTGGGCCTCCGGCCCCGGCCCTTCGCTGCGTGAGCCCTTCATGCCCCTTCCGCCCGGCGCCGACGACGAGCGGCTCCAGTCGTCGACCGACGGCGGGGCCGGCCCCACGCTCGTGCTGCTCGACAAGGCGCGTCGCGGCGACGGCGATGCCGTCAACGGGCTGCTCGAGCGGCACCGCGCGGCGATCCGGCGGATGATCGATCGGCGCATGGATCGCGCCGTGCAGCGGCGGGTGGACGCCAGCGACATCGTTCAGGACGTTCTGGTCGAAGCCAACCGCCGGCTGGGCGACTATCTCGCCAACCCCACGATGCCCTTCGGGCTCTGGCTGCGGCACATGGCCCGCGACCGGCTGATCGACGCCCATCGGCGACACCGCGTGGCCGGCACCCGCAGCGTCGACCGTGAGGTGCCGCTCGTGACGGCTGCCTCGGCCGACCGGTCGGAGGCCGATCTCGCCGGCCAGCTCGCCGACCGGGAGCTCACGCCGGCGGCCGCGGCCACCTGGCACGAACTCGAGCGGCGGTTCGCCGCCGCGGTCGAGCAGCTCGACGAGGGCGACCGGCAGATCGTGCTCTTGCGGCACTTCGAGCATCTTTCCACCGCAGAGGCCGCCGACGCCCTCGGGCTGTCCAAGCCGGCCGCGGGGATGCGCTACCTGCGGGCGATGCGGCGGCTGCGCGGGCTGCTCGAGGGCTGACCGCGGCCCGGTGGGCCGCCGGGGATCGACGACTATCATGCCGCCTGGGTGCCCTTCACCGCCGGCTTGCCTTCACGATGACCGCCTCCGCCACGCGCCATGTCGATGAGCCGCTGTCGAGCGCCGATGAAGAGCGGCTCGCCGAGCTGATCGATTCGCTCTCGGAAGCCCGCGGGCCCGAGGCGGTGGCCCTGCTGGAGCGGCTCGTCGGCGCACACCCCGACCTCGCGGGACAGCTGCGGGAGTTGTTCGCGGCGATGTCGATGGCCGACGCCGT
>JBILOA010000142.1:0-5536 GCA_044374735.1 Pirellulales bacterium
GATCGAGGTCTACGCCCCACGGGGCACCTACCAGATCACGATCGACCGCCTGCACGCGCTCGGCACCGGCACGCTCGAGGCCCAACTGCGGAAGCTGCACGCGACCCTGGCCGCCGAGGGGCTCTTCGCGCCGGAACGCAAGCGCCCGATCCCGGCCTTTCCCCGCCGCATCGCCCTCGTCACGAGCCCGACCGGCGCGGCCATCGCCGACTTTCTCCAGACGCTCCGCTCCCGCTGGCAGGGGAGCGAGGTGATCGTCGTACCGTCGCGGGTTCAGGGGGCGGGCGCCGCCGAGGAACTCGCCGCCGCGCTGGCCGCGGCCGCCCGGATCGTGCCGGCCGTCGACGTGATCGCGCTGGTCCGCGGCGGTGGCAGCCTCGAGGACCTGTGGAGCTTCAACGAGGAGGTGCTCGTGCGCGCGGTCGCGGCCGCACCGATCCCGGTGGTGGCGGGGGTGGGACACGAGATCGACGTCACGCTCACCGATCTGGCCGCCGACCTGCGGGCCCTGACGCCGACCGACGCCGCGGTGAAGGTCTCGCCCGATGGCGTCCAGGTGGCCGCCGCCGTGGCGGGCCTCGGCCTCCGGCTCGACAAGGCACTCACCCGCCGGGTCGCCGCGGCCCGGGATCGCATGGTGCAGCTGGCGCGGTCGCGGATCTTCGCCGACCCCGGCCGGCTCGTCCGCGATCGGCGGGCCGTCGTCGACCAGCATGCCGTGCGGCTCGTGCGGCTCGCCCGCACCGCCGTCGCCCGCGCGGGTGAGCGGCTCGCCGCCGGCGCGGGCCGGCTCGAGGCCGCGAGCCCCGTGCAGCTGCTCGCGCGCGGCTGGTCGCTGACCTGGCGTGGCGACGATCGGGGCCGGGGGCTCACGAGCGTCGCGGGCATCGAGCCGGACACGCGGCTCGTCACGCAGCTCGCCGACGGTCGGCTCTGGAGCCGCGTCGAGCGCATCGAGTTCGAACCCGATCTCGCCCATGCCTCTCGCCAGGACCCCGTCCCATGAGCACCCCCTCGGCAAACACCCGCGCGTCGGCCTCGTCCACCCAATCGGCAGAGGCGGCCCAGCCCGCCGGCTTCGAGGCCGCACTCGGCCAACTCGCGGAACTGGTCGGTCAACTCGAGGCGGGCGGCCTCGGGCTGTCGGAGTCGATCGACGCCTACGAGCAGGGCGTGGCGCTCCTGCGCCGGCTGCACGAGGAACTGGCTCGCGCCGAGGAGCGGGTGAGCGTGCTCGTGCGGATCGACGACGAGGGCCGCCCGGTGCTCGCGCCGCACGCGGCGGCCGACCCCGCCGAGGCCGAGCAGCCGGCGACGCGCCGGGGCGGGCGGGCACGCAACGGCCGCACCAAGTCCCTGCCCGGGATGGACGAGACATCCGAGGAGGCCTAAACTTTGGGGAGTGTTGCGCCAGGGAGGCAGGCAGTTTTCCCCGGCGGTTTTTCCCCCTCAGGCCCCCGCATGGCAAGCTGTCCGGACACCGGCGGTTCGGTGGCCTCGCTCGTCGCCCCCGCCGAGTCGGCCGATGTGGTGCAGGCGGGCCTGGCACGGGTGCGGGATTTCGTCGAACCGCTGCTGGCGTCGTCGATCGCCGACCATGCCGACGTGCCGCGGCGGCTGACCGAGGCCATGCGGCATTCCGTGCTCGCGCCGGGCAAACGCCTGCGGCCGGCGCTCGTGCTCTGGGCGGCGCGGGCCTGCGGGCACGGCGGAGAAGCGGAGGCCTGGCGGGCAGCGGCTCCCGCGGCCGTGGCCGTCGAACTGATCCATGCCTACTCGCTCGTGCACGACGACCTGCCGGCCATGGACGACGACGACCTGCGGCGCGGCCGGCCCACCTGCCACCGCGCCTTCGACGAGGCGACGGCGATCCTGTGCGGCGACGCGCTCCAGCCACTGGCCTTCGAGACGCTGGCCGCGGGGCTGCCGCCGGCGGTCGCCGGTCGGGCCTGCCTGGTGCTCGCCCGGGCCGCGGGAGGTGCGTCGCTCGTGGGCGGGCAGGTCGATGACCTCGCGGCGGAGCGGGGCTGGGTCGCTCCGCCCGACGGGATGTCGACCGCCGAGCAGGTGGCCTGGATGGAGCGGATTCACCGCCGCAAAACCGGCGCCCTGTTCCGGGCCGCCCTCGAACTCGGCGGGCTGGCCGTGGCCGCCGACGCGGCGCAACTGGCCGCCCTCGACCGCTTCGGCCAGGCCTTCGGGCTGTGCTTCCAGATCGCCGACGATCTGCTCGACGCCGAGGGCGACGAGGCCGCCGTCGGCAAGCGTGTCGGCAAGGACGCCGCCCGCGGCAAGCTCACCTATCCGACCGTGCTGGGCGCGGCGGAGGCCCGGCGGCGGGCGGTGGCCCTGGCCGACGAGGCCGCGGCGGCCGCGGCCGAACTGGGCGAACCGGCCGCCGAACTGGCCGCCCTGGCACACTGGATCGTGAACCGGGACCATTGATTGACTGATCACCGCCTCGACAGCTTCTGACACGAGTGTGACCACCAGACCCACGCCGGCTCGGCACCACCCCTGACGCATCCCACGGACGACCCCAGCATGGCCGACATCCTTCCCTCGATCACGTCGCCCCACGACCTGCGCGGGCTCTCCGTCGAGCAACTGGAGACGCTCGCGGTCGAGATGCGGCGGGCCCTCACCGAGGTGGCGGCGTCGCGGACCGCCCACTTCGCCTCGAATCTCGGGGTGGTCGAGCTCTGCCTGGCGCTGCACCGCGTCTTCGACTTCAGCCACGACCGGCTGATCTGGGACACGGGCCACCAGATCTACCCTCACAAGCTGATCACCGGTCGCTATCCGCAGTTCGGCACGATGCGCACCCGGGGCGGCCTGATGGGCTACCCCAACCCCGATGAAAGCCCCTACGACCTGTTCATGACCGGGCACGCCGGCTGCAGCGTCTCCACGGCCCTCGGCCTGGCGAGCGGCGACGGACTGATGAACGAGGACGACCGCCGAAGCGTGGCGGTGATCGGCGACGGCGCCCTCCCCTCGGGCATCGTCTTCGAGGCGCTCAACAACGCCGGCTTCCTCAAGAAGCGGCTGCTGGTGATCCTCAACGACAACAGGATGTCGATCTGTCCACGCGTGGGGGCGCTGGCCGAGTATCTCGACATCATCCGCACCAACCCCTGGTATCGCGGCCTCAAGCAGCAGGCCGGCGAGATCATCAAGGGCGTGCCGGTGGTCGGCGAGCAGATGGAGCGGATGCTCTCGGGCGTCAAAGACTCGATCAAGACCGGCCTCCACGGCGGGGCGCTGTTCGAGGCGCTCGGCGTCCGCTACTTCGGCCCGGTCGAGGGGCATTCGCTGCCCAACCTGATCCGCTACCTGGAGCTCGTGAAGGACGAGGAGGGGCCGATCCTCCTCCATGTGCTCACCGAGAAGGGCCACGGCTTCAAGCCGGCGGAGCAGGATCCCGTCTTCTTCCACACGCCGGCCCCCTTCGAGTGCGACGACGAGGACTGCATCGTCTCGATCAAGAAGTCGTCGGCGAAGGCCTACACCGACATCGCGGCGGCGGCGATCGCGGCCGCGCTGCGGCGAGACACCCGCGTGACCGTGCTGACCGCGGCGATGTGCCAGGGCAACAAGCTGGAGAAGGTGCGGGCCGAGTTCCCCGAGCGGTTCTTCGACGTCGGGATCTGCGAGTCGCACGCGGTCGCCTTCGCGGCCGGCCAGGCGAAGGCAGGCTGCCGCCCGATCGTCGACATCTACAGCACCTTCCTGCAGCGGTCCTACGACCAGATCTTCCAGGAGGTCTGCCTGCAGAACCTGCCGGTCACCTTCATGCTCGACCGGGCCGGGCTGACCGGCCCCGACGGCCCGACCCACCACGGCGCCTTCGACCTGGGCTACCTGCGGCTGTTCCCCAACATGGTGGTGATGGCCCCGGGCGACGAGCACGACCTGACGGCGATGCTCGACTTCGCGCTCGAACACGACGGGCCGGCGGCGATCCGCTATCCCAAGACGGTGATCGAGCGGCAGTCCGGCCCGCGGACGCCACTCGAACTCGGCCGGGGTGAACTGCTGGCCGAAGGTGCCGACGGGCTCGTGATCGCCTGCGGCACGCTGCTCGGCGAGGCGCTGAAGGCCGCGGCCGCGCTCCGCGAGGAGGGGGTCGAGATCGCCGTGATCAACGCCCGATTCGTGAAGCCGCTCGACACCAGCCTCTTGCTCGAGCGGATCGAGGCCGCCCCCTGGACGGTGACCGTCGAGGAAAACGCCCTGCCCACGGGCTTCGGCTCCGCGGTGCTTGAGATGGTGTCCGATGCGGGGCTCGCCGCAGGGCCGATCGCCCGGCTCGGGCTGCCCGACCGGTTCGTCGAGCACGGCGAGCGGGGCGAGCTGCTCGCGGAGCTCGGCCTCGATGCGGCGGGCATCGTGGCGGCCTGCCGCCGGCTGGCCGGCCGCGGGCCCGGCGCGGCCGCGTCGATCTCCCACGTGGCCGCCGACCACTGATCGGCCGGCGTCGCCGGCGTCCATCTCACCCCCGGGGGCGGTTCGTCGATGCCCGGTCTCTCACGCCTGCAAAGTGAGCAGCCGCCACCCGCGCCGCTGGCCGTGGTGATCGCGGGGGCGCCCACCGTGGCCACCGAAATCGGCCGGGTGGCCGAGCTCCTGGCGACCCGCGGCCATCGAGTCACGAGCGTTGCCCAGGAGCCTGGCGACGGCACTGCGCCGGGCGACGGTGCTGCGCCGGGCGACGGCACTCCGCCGGCCGCGACCGACGCGCCGCTCGCGGGGGCCGATCTCGTGGTCGTGCTCGGTGGTGACGGCTCGATCCTGCGGGCCGCCCGCTGGATGGGCTACCGCCAGGTGCCGGTGCTGGGCATCAACCTCGGGCGGCTCGGCTTCCTGGCCGACACGCCGCGGACCGACATCGCCGAGGCCCTCGCCGAGCTCGAGGCGGGCCGGTTTCGGCTCGTCGACCACATGATGTTCGAGTGCGAAGTGGTGCGGGAAGGCCGCGTCATCCTCCGCGAACTGGGACTCAACGAGACCTCGCTGCTGGCCGGTCCGCCGTTCACGATGATCGAGATCGACCTCGTCGTGGACGACGAGCCCGCCACGACCTACCGCGCCGATGGCCTGATCGCCTCGACCCCCGTGGGCTCGACCGCATACAACCTGTCGGCCGGCGGCCCGATCGTACGCAAGGACATGGACGCCTTCGTGTTCACCCCGCTCAACCCCCACACGCTGTCCAATCGCACCGTGGTCGACTCGGCCACGCGGCGGTACGAACTGCGGGTCCCGCGGCCCAACTCCGGCTCGGCCTGCCTGGTCGACGGCCGGGTGGTGGCGGCGCTTGTCGCGGGCGACGCGATCCGCGTGCGCCGGGCCGAGCCGCGGTTTACGCTCGTGGAGATCGGCGGCCACGGCTACTACCGCACGCTCCGCGAGAAGCTGGCCTGGGGCGGCGGGCTGCGGGCCGAGCCCGCCCGGCCGGGGTCCCGCTCATGAACTCCGTGGCCCGACTCACCCACAACCTGCTGGCGATCGTGGGCGGCCTGGTCGTCGCCGC
>JBILOA010000144.1:0-5491 GCA_044374735.1 Pirellulales bacterium
CGGCCGGCGGTTCCTCGACCCCGAGTTCAGCCTGCGCACGGCCCGTGGCTGGACGGAGTGGCGGTTCGGCATCCCGATCGAGACCGCCGAGGTCGAGCGGCTCGGGGAGCGGGGCCTCGACGCCGAGGCCTTCAAGGCGCTCGTCCGCACGAAGGCCCGCGCGGCCTACGCCCACCGCGAGATCGAGTATCCGGTGCTCGTGGGCCTGGCCCACTTCTCCGGCCGCCAGCCCGACGGCTCGCGGCGGCTCGACCGCGAGGGGCTGCTGGCCTGGGCGCGGGAACGGTTCGATCCGGCGCTCACCGAGGCCGACCTGGCCTCGAGCGACCTCGACGAGCTGCGGCGGGTGCTCGTGGCCGCGAGCACACGACGGCACGGCCACACCGACGATTCGCGAGCCGAGATGAAGCGGATGGAGCGGGCGGTGCTCCTCCAGATCCTCGACAACGCCTGGAAGGACCATCTCCTGGCGATGGATCACCTGCGCTCGAGCGTGGGCCTGCGAGGCTACGCTCAGGTGGACCCCAAGGTGGAGTACAAGCGGGAGGGCATGCGGACCTTCGACCTGATGTGGAAGGGCATCGCCGAGCGGGTGGTCGACGTGGTCTATCGGATCGAGCAGGTCGAGGAGAGCGCTCTCCGGAGCACCTGGCACGAGACAGCGGCCGTCCATGCCGAGGCGGAGAGTGCCGCGCAACTGGCCGCCCAGCAGGCCGGCCCCACCGAGACGCAGCGGTCCGAGCCGGCCCGAGCCGAGCCGATCCGCAACCAAGCCGAGAAGGTGGGCCGCAACGACCCCTGCCCCTGCGGCAGCGGCAAGAAGTTCAAGAACTGCTGCGGCAAATCGAGCGGCGTGGCCGCGGGCTAGCTGGTTTCACGGCCGCAGGGGCATCCATGCCCCCTGCGGCCTTGGCTCGGCGGAGGGGCAGCTGAAGTGCCCCTCGCCTCGCTGGCTGCTCGCACCTCCGGGCTCGCAGGGCCGCCGCTGGGCGGCGGCTCACGGCCCGTGCCTGGCGGCACGGTGGCCGTGGCCGTGACCGTGCGCGGAGTGGCGCGCTACGTGCGTTCAGACGAATCTGCTGCATCCTTCTGCCGCCTGGTCAACCGTTGGACTGCGAGGGGTTGCCCGTGCCCTCGAGCGAGCTGTGGAAGCGAGCGCAGGCAGGATGCCGAAGCGAGCGGACACGCAGTGAACGGAGGCCTGGAGGGCCGGAGTGAACGTCTAGCGAGAGGGCATGGGTAACCTCGAGCCCGCACGCAAGAGGCCGCGGAGACGTCCGGCGAGATGGCACGGGCCACCCTGCCCCTGGGCGTCAGGACGTTCCGACCACACGGCGAAACGGGATCACCCTACACTGGGCGCGATGCTGCTCAACGCCCTGTATCTTGTCGTCGCGCTGCTCGCCCTCCCCTGGATGGCGTGGCGGAAATTCTCGGGCGGCAGGCCCGTGGCGGCGCCGTGGCGACGGTTCACGGGGAGCGTCGACCTCTCGCCACCGGAGCCGGACGTGCCGCGGATCTGGCTGCATGGCGTGAGCGTCGGGGAGGTGCAACTGCTCGCCACGCTCGCCGTGGAGCTCACCCGGCAGGCCGAGGCGGAGGGCCGACGCATCGAGTGCGTGATCTCGAGCGCGACGACGACCGGGCTCGAGGTGGCGGGCCGGCGGTTCGGCCCCGACCGCACCTTCCCCTGCCCGCTCGACTTCACCTGGGCCGTGGGCCGGGTCTTCGACCGAGTCCGGCCGGCGGCGCTCGTCCTCGGTGAGCTCGAACTCTGGCCCAACCTACTGGCCGCGGCCGCGCGGCGAGGCATCCCGGTGATCGTCGCCAATGCGCGGATGAGCGAGCGGAGTGCCGACGGCTACGCCCGCATCAGGCCGCTCGCCCGCCGGATGCTCGGCCGGGTCACGGTCGTCAGCGCCCGCTCGCAGGCCGACGCCGACCGCTTCGAGGCGCTCGGTGCGGCGTGTGTTCGCGTCGCCGGCTCGATGAAGTTCGACGGCGTCCGCGGAGATCGGGACGCGGCGGAGGTGCGGAGGCTGCGGTCGCTGGCCGGCTTCGCGTCCGACGACGTCGTGTTCCTCGCCGGCAGCACGCAGGCCCCGGAGGAGCGGCTCGCGGCCGAGGCATTTCTCACCGTGCGGGACCGGCATCCCGAGGTGCGGCTGGTGATCGTGCCGCGGCACGTCGAGCGGACGGCCGAGGTCGCCGCGACGCTCGACGCGCTCGGGCTCCGCTGGCAGGCCCGCAGCCGCCTCGAGGCCGACGGGGTCGACCCGGCCGCCCGGGTGCTGCTGGTCGACACCACCGGCGAGCTCGGCGCGTGGTGGGGCACGGCGACGATCGCCTTCGTCGGGGGCAGCCTCGACGGCAGCCGCGGTGGGCAGAACATGCTCGAGCCGGCGGCCTACGGGGCGGCTGTCTGCTTCGGCCCGCACACCAGGAACTTCCGCGACGAGGTGGCCCTGCTGCTCGCCGCCGACGCGGCGGTGGTGGTGGCAGACGGCCCGGCGCTCACCGCCTTCGTGGCCCACTGCCTGGCCCAGCCCCCCTCGGCCGAGGCCCTCGGCCACCGCGCCGCCGCCCTCGTCGCCCGCGAACGGGGCGCCACGGCCGCCACCGCGCGGGTCGTGCTGGGGAAGGCGCTGGTTGCCGATCCGTGCTCCGATGCCGCATAATCCGGCTTCGTCGGGCGGCAGGTGTGCGGCCCGCCAATCCCCTATCAGCACGAGGTTCCAGTCGTGGCACAAGGCAAGTATCTGTTCACCAGCGAATCCGTCTCCATGGGCCACCCCGACAAGCTGGCCGACCAGATCTCCGACGGCGTGCTCGACGCCTACCTCGCCCAGGATCCCCACAGCCGCGTCGCCTGCGAGACGATGGTGACCACCGGGCTGGCCGTGATCGCCGGCGAGATCACCTCCAAGGGCACGATCGACTACCAGAAGGTGGTTCGCGACGTGATCCGCGAGGTCGGCTACACCGACGACGAGATGGGAATCGCCGCCGACACCTGCTCCGTGCTCGTGGCCGTCGGCAAGCAGAGCGCCGACATCGCGATGGGCGTCAACGAAGACGCCACGACTGGCAAGGACGTGGGCGCCGGCGACCAGGGGCTGATGTTCGGCTACGCGTGCAACGAGACCCCGGAGCTGATGCCACTGCCGATCGCGCTCTCGCACCGGATCCTCGACCGGCTGACCGACGCCCGGAAGAAGAAGGAAGTCGACTGGCTGCGGCCCGACTCCAAGAGTCAGGTGACGGTCGAGTACGAAGGCGATAAGCCGGTGCGGATCGACACCGTCGTCGTCTCGACGCAGCACGCGCCCCACGTCTCCAACGAGGAGATCCGGAAGTTCGTGATCGAGAAGATCGTCAAGCCGCTGCTGCCGAAGAATCTCGACACCAGCGACATCACCTACCACATCAACCCGACGGGCCGGTTCGTGGTGGGCGGCCCCCACGGCGACTGCGGCCTCACCGGCCGGAAGATCATCGTCGACACCTACGGCGGCTGGGGCCGCCACGGCGGTGGCGCCTTCTCGGGCAAGGATCCGACCAAGGTCGATCGCTCGGCGGCCTACATGGCCCGCCACGTGGCCAAAAACATCGTCGCGGCCGGCCTCGCCGACCGCTGCGAGGTGCAGCTCGCCTACGCCATCGGCGTCAGCGAGCCGGTCAGCGTCCACGTCGACACCGAGGGCACCGGCAAGGTCGAAGACGAGCGGCTCTGCGAGCTCGTCCGCGAGGTCTTCCCGCTCACGCCCCGTGGGATCATCGACTACCTCGATCTGCGGCGGCCGATCTTCCGACGCACCGCGGCCGGCGGCCACTTCGGCCGCGACGAGTTCCCGTGGGAGAAGACCGACAAGGCGAAGCAGCTGGCCCAGGCGGCCCGCGCGGCCGGCGCGGTGGCCTGAGGCGTTCATGACGGCAGGCCGCTCGTTGTCCGGAACCCCGGCGCTCGCGGGCCGCGCGGCCCTGCGGAGTCCGGCCGACACGGCGACCGGCGTCATGGCGATGGGCGCCGCGGCCCTCGCGATCGCGGTCGCCGCTGCGGGAGCCACCTTGCTGTTCCGGCGGCTGAGCGGCGGCTTCGGCGCGGTGCCCTCGGCGGCGGTGCCCTGGGCCGTCGCGATCGCGGGCATTCCGCTGGTGATCGCGGTCGAGGCGGCGGCACGGTTGGCTGGAGAACGCTGGCCTGCCGGCCTCGCCCGCGCCGGACTGGTGGCGGCGGCGATGGCCGTCGCGCCCCTCACCGCCACCGCCGCGTGGCCGACCCGGGCGATCGGCCTGCTCGGCACCACGGTGGCCCTGATCGCCGCCCTGCGTCCGGTTGCCGGCTGGCGGCCGCCGCGGCTGCCCGGCTTTCGCAGGGCGGGCCGGTCGGGTGGCGACCCATCGGCCACGCCGGTGACGGACGGGGGTGGCCCCGGGGGCGAGGAGCGGGACCGGATCTTCCCCTCCGGTCCGGCGCGGTCGCCCGCGTTCGCCGAGCCGTCGAGCAGCGGCGACTGGCCGGCGGTTCTCCCGGCGGGCTTTCGGCAACGGCTCGAGCGATACGACACTCCCACCGGCGAGGATTGCGTGCGCGGGCAGGTGATGATCTCCGTCACGTCGGGGAGCCGCACGGGCCACGCCCACGTCGGCTTTTGCCCCGCGTTCGCCACGCTGCCCGCCGTCGAGGTGACCACCGACTGCGACTTCGTCGAGGCCGAAGTGGCGGCGGCGGAGATCCTCCCCTGGGGCGTCCGCGTCGAATGCCGGCTCTCCGAACCGGCCGAGGAGCCGCTCGAGATCCCCGTGGCCATTCGGGCTGTCCGACCTGCCTGAACCCCACACCACACCGAGACCCACCATGGCCCGCTGGCCAACCCATCTCTGGACCACGCTCTTCACCTACGGAGTGATCTTCGTGGGCTTTCCCCTGCTGGCCCTGCTGTTCTGGCTCTGGGTGCGCGGGGGCTGACCCCGGCCGGACCTCATTCAACCTGATCCTTCTTTCCTCGAGGAGACCACGACGAGCATGCTCCACGCGATCGTGATGGCCGGCGGATCCGGAACGCGGTTTTGGCCCGCCAGCCGGGTGGCCCTGCCCAAGCAACTGCTGCCGCTGGCCGGCGCGCACACGCTCCTCGAAGACACCGTGGCGCGACTCGACTCGCTCGTGCCGCCCGAGCGGACGATGGTCGTCACGGCCGCGCGGCTGCTCGATGCCGTCCGCGGGCAACTGCCGGGCGTGCCCGAGGCCGGCCTGGTCGGCGAGCCCTGCAAGCGGGACACCGCCCCCTGCATCGGCCTGGCCGCCCTGCTCGTGACGCGCCGCGATCCCGACGCCACGATGGTGGTGATGCCCTCCGATCACGTGATCCGGCCGGCCGAGAAGTTTCGTGGGGCGATCCGTCAGGCCGAGGCGCTCGTCGCCGCCGCACCCGGCAGGCTCGTCACGTTTGGCATCCGCCCCACCTATCCGGCCGAGAGCTTCGGCTAC
>JBILOA010000145.1:0-5487 GCA_044374735.1 Pirellulales bacterium
TGCCGGGTCGTATACCGTGATCGCGTCGGCCGGAAGCAGCCCGGCCCGGCAGAAACCCTCCGCCAAGGCCGAGGCCATGCGGCCGCCACCGATCATCGCGACGCCGACACCGGCCGTCGGCCGCGGTGCCGCGCCGCTCATGGCGCGGCCTTCGCGGGCGGGAGCGGCGGCAGGGCCGCCTCGAGCGCTTCGATATCGAGCCGCGCGGCCCAGAGTTGGCTGGACGGCCCCCGGCCTCCCCCGTCGTCGCGACTCGCGGTCCAGAGCAGGAGTGAGCCGTCGGGGGAGAAGGAGGGCAGGACGTCGGCGCCGGGATGATCGGTGATCCGGATCGGCTCGCTCATTCTCGCGGCGTTGCCGGCGGGGTCGTAGCGGGCGATCCAGAGGTCGTAGTTGGGCCGTGACGTCGGATCCGAGTGGTCGGCGCCGGTCCAGATCAGCCAGGGCTTGGTCGGATGCCAGTAGGGTGCCCAGTGCACTCCCCTGCCCTGCGTGATCGCCGTGTCGTCCGAGCCGTCGGCCCGCATCACGTGGATCTGCAGGAGATCCTTCTCGAGTCGGTCGGTGCGATAGGCGATCCACTCGCCATCCGGGGAGAAGAACGGGCCGCCGTCGTAGCCGGGCTGGTTGGTGAGTTGCCGAACGTTCTTCCCGTCGGCGTCGCAGAGGAAGATGTCGGGGTCGCCGTCGCGGTCGCTCACGAACAGGATCGACTTGCCGTCGGGCGAGAACGAACACTCGGCGTCGTAGCCGGGGGTGTCGGTGATCCGCACGAGATCGGTGCCGTCGAGCCGCGCCGTGAAGAGGTCCATCTGGGGGTCGAAATCCCACTGGTACCGCCGCCGCTTCCCGGAGCGGGCGTCGGCTTCGGCCTCGGCCCGGGCCTTGGCCTCCGTCGCGTCGAGCGCGGGGTCGAGGTGGCTCGACGCAAACAACAGCCGCTGGCCGTCGGCGGAGAACCAGCTGCAGGTGGTCCGCCCGCGGCCCGGGCTGATCCGCCGCGGCGGCCGGGGGCCGGGATCGGCCGGATCGAAGGGCTGCACGAAGATCTGATAGAAGGGATAGCCCGCCGGATAGGCCTGGTAGCAGATCTGGTTGGAGGCGGGCGAGAAGTAGCCCTCGCCGGCCCGCGTCATGCCCGCCGTGACCTGCACGGGCTTGGCCATGAACCGCTGCTCGAGGGGCGAGCCCACCGTTGCCGGCGTCGCCGGGGGCTGGGCGTCGACCGCCCGCAGCATGGCGGCGGCGAGGACGAACGACAAAACGATCCGGGCGACGTTGCAGGTTTGACGCATCGGGGACAGTATACGCGTCTCTTGCCCAGCCGGCCCCCAGGAGCCCGATGCCCCATGAAGATCTACACGAAGACCGGCGACCAGGGGGAAACGGGCCTGTTCGGCGGGCCGCGGGTCAGCAAGAACCACGCCCGGATCGAGGCCTTCGGCACGGTCGACGAACTCAACAGCCACCTCGGCGTGATCCGCACCCTCGCGGGAGCGGCCGCTTTCGACGCGTCGCTGCGCCGGATCCAGTGCGAACTGTTCGACCTCGGCGCGGAGCTCGCCACGCCCGGTAGCACCGACGAGCGGATCACGCCCGACCATGTCGCGACCCTGGAGCGGCTGATCGACGAGGCCGAGAGCACGCTCGAGCCGCTGGCCTGCTTCATCCTCCCCACCGGCACACCGCTGGCTGCGGCGCTCCACGTGGCCCGCACCGTCTGCCGGCGGGCGGAGCGGCGGATCGTCACGCTGGCGGCTCAGCTCGACACCACGATCCCCGCGAACGCGATCGAGTATCTCAACCGGCTCGGCGATCTCCTGTTCGTGCTGGCCCGGGCAGCGAACCGCCGCGCGGGGGTGCCTGACGACCCCTGGGTTCCCGCATGACGTCCTCGGCCGCCCCGCCGGGGGCCGTGCGGCCGGCCGCCATCCAGGCGGCCGCGGCGGTGGTCGAGCTCCGGCGCCGCGTGGCCGCCCAGCACGCGGCGGGTGCCGATCCGCTGGCGACCTGGACGCTGGCCACGGATCTTTTCGACCAGGCGATCACCGCGCTCTGGGAGTCGATCGTGGCCGACCTGCCGGCGGCTGCGGCCGCGGCGGCGCGACGCGTGTCGCTCGTCGCCGTGGGGGGCTATGGCCGGCGCGAGATGTCGCCCGCCTCCGACGTCGACCTGATGCTGCTCCACGACGGCCGCGATCCGGGCGTCGTGGCCGAGGTGGCGGCCCGGGTGGTGCAGGATCTGTTCGATGCGGGGCTCCAGGTCGGCCAGAGCGTGCGCACGATCGACGAGGCCTGCCGCTTGGCGGCGGGCGATGCCACGATCCTCAGCTGCCTGCTCGAGGGTCGGTGCGTGACGGGGCCGGCCGCGCCGGTGGACCGTCTGGCGGCGCGGCTGCGGCGGCTGGTTCGCCGATCGCCGCGGCGGTTCGCGGAGATGCTGATCGCGGCACGCCGCGAGGAGGCCGACCGGTTCGGCGAGACGGTGTCGTTGCTCGAGCCGAACGTGAAGCGGTCGCCCGGCGGGCTGCGCGACATCCAGCTCGTCCGGTGGCTCGGCGTGGTGCTCCACGCGGCCGAATCGCTCGACGAGATCGCGGCCGTCGGCGGCATCAGCCGCGGCGACCTGGTGACCCTCCGCGAGGCCGCCACGTTCCAGGCCCGGGTCCGCACCGACCTCCATCTCCAGGCCGGTCGCTGCCAGGACGAACTGACCCGCGACCACCAGGCGCGGATCGCCGACGAGCGGGGCCTGGAATCGCGTGACGGCCTGTTGGGCGTCGAGCGGTTCATGCTGGAATACATCGGCCACACACGGGGCGTGAAGCGGATCGTCGACGCCCAGGTCGCGGCCCTGCGGCGACCCGCCGGCAGCCGGCTCGCGGCCCGCCTCCTCGGCCACGCGGTCGAAGGCCGATACCGCGTCGGCCCGGCGACGGTGGCGGCGCTGCCGGGACACGAGCGGGAGATCGCGGGCGATCCGGCCGCGATCCTCCGACTCCTCGAACTGGCGTTGCTGCACGGATTGCCGGTCGACGTGACCACCTGGGAGGCCATCCGGGTCGCGAGCTCCCGTCCGGCGGCGACGGATGCCCCGCCCGATCCTGCCGCGTGCGCCGCATTCCTGCGGCTATTTCAGCCCCCGCCGGGTGCCGTGTCGGCCTGGCGCGCTGGCCTGCCCGACCTGCTGCGGCGGCTCCACGACGTGGGCGTGCTCGAGCGGTTCGTGCCCGGTTTCGCCCATGCCCGGGATCTGCTGCAGTTCAACAACTATCACAAGTACACGGTCGACGAGCACAGCATCCTGGCGGTCGAGCGGTGCCTGTCGCTGGCGGGCGAACCCGGCTGGCTGGGCCGGGCCTGGCAGGGGCTGACCCGTCCCCGGCCACTCCTGCTGGCCGTGTTGTTCCACGACCTCGGCAAGGGGTACCCCGGCGATCACAGCGAGGTCGGCGCAGCGCTCGCCCGGGTCGCCTGTGGCCGGCTCGGCCTGCCCGGCGAGGAGGCCGAGATCGTCGAGTTTCTCGTCCGTCAGCACCTGCTGATGGCGCACCTGGCGTTTCGCCGCAACCTCGGCGACGACAGCATCGTCGCCGGTTTTGCCCGCGACGTGGGTTCGCCGGAAGTCCTGCGGATGCTCTCGCTCCTGACCGCGGCCGACGTGTCGGCCGTCGGTCCGGGCACCTGGACGACCTGGAAGGCCGATCTGCTCGGGCATCTCTCCGACCGGACCTGCGAGCTGCTCGCGGGCGACGCATCGGCGTCGGGGCCGCCGACCGTCGGGGCGGAAGTCGAGCAACTGCTGGCGGATCGATCTGCGGACGATCCCGTGCGGGGGCTGGCCCGGCTGCTGCCGCCGTCCGCCGTGCGCGGCGTGCCGGCGGCCCGGGTCGCCGAGGAACTGGGCCGACTTGCGCGACTGCCCGCCGACGGCGTGTTCGCGATCGCCCGCTGGCAGCCGGAGACCTCGACGGTTTCGATCACGGTGGGCACCCACGAGCGGGTCGCGGCAGGCGTGTTCCATCGCGTGACCGCCGCCCTGGCCGCCGAGCGGCTCGAGGTGCTCGCCGCCGACATCTACACCTTCCCGGCGGGCGAGGTGCTCGATCGCTTCACCGTCCGCGACCCCGACTTCGCCGGCGAGCCGCCCACCGAGCGGCTGGCCGACATCGCCGCGGCGATCCGCTCGGCCGTCCGGGCCGCCGAGCCGCCGCGACTCCGGCCCCAGTGGAATCCGTTCGCCCCCCAGGTGCAGCCGGCGGGTCGCCGCCCCGTCCGGGTGCGGTTCGACAACGAGAGCTCCGGCCAGGCGACGATCATCGAGGTCTTCGCCAACGACACGCCGGGGCTGCTCTCCCAGGTGGCTCGGGTGCTCCACGAGGCGGGGCTCTCGGTTCGGGCGGCGCGGATCGGTACCTATCTCGACCAGGTCGTCGACGCGTTCCACGTCACGGATGCCTCCGGCCGCAAGCTGGACGCCGAAGCCCTGCAGGCGACCGTCCGCCAGCGGATCGAGCAGGCGATCGAAGCGGCTAGTGGGCCGGCGCCGCGGCCTTGATGGCGGCCCCGGCCGGAAGGCCACGGATGCCGAGCATCCGCTCCCGCCACTGCCGGTCGAAGCGGTCGATCGGGATGCCCACGAGCCCCTCGAACCGGGCGACGGCGTCGGCGTCGCCCGCGGCGGTCAGCTCCCGGACCCGTGCCGCCGACAGCACGGGGCGGATGATGGCGAGGTCGAGCGCCAGACCCCAGGCAGTGAGGTACGCCACGGCCTGATCGCGGCCGGTGTGGCCCGCGATGAAGGGATCCTGGCCGCCGGTCACGATGTCGGCCACTGGCGGAACGCCCCCGATCCGGAGCTGTTCCTGCAGCCGTATCAGCCGCTTGCGGTCGAACAGGTCGAGTCGCACCTCGCCCGCCTCGACGGGCGCCGTCTCGACCACCTGGGCCAGGCCTTCATCGAGCCAGGCGGGCAGGCCCGGCGCATCCGCCGCGCGGAGCCGCCGGTCGGCGTAAGCGTGCCAGGCCTCGTGGGCCAGCCAGCCCTCGAAGACGCGTCGCGCCCTGGCGATCGCGGCGTCGTTGTCGCGCCGGGCCGCTTCGATCTGGGCCATGAGCTCGGTCCGTTCCCGGCTGTGCCGTTGCCTGGCCGTCTGCACCAGCGCCGCCCGCTCCGCCGCCGGCTTCTGCTGCCCCTCCTGCTCGGTCGCGAGCTCGCGGATCAGCGTCTCGAACAGCTGGTCGCGCGCCGCCTGCTGCTGGATCGCCGAGTCGAGCAGATCATCGGCCACGCGCCGCTCCGCCAGCAGCGCCGACAGTTCGCTGCCGGCCACCAGGAGCCGCCGTCTGGGCAGGTAGAAGGCGGGATTGTCGATCCGTAGGCCAAGGCCGTCCTGGAGCCGGCGATATTCCGCGAGCGACCCGCACAGGCTCACCGTCAGTGGATTCCCGTCGGCGACCGGGTCGACCAGCGACGGAAGCGCGGCG
>JBILOA010000146.1:0-5477 GCA_044374735.1 Pirellulales bacterium
GCCCGAACGGGGCGTGCGCCAGGCGACCTCGCCGGTGGCCGTGTCGTAGGCGGCGATCGACTGCACGTCGCTGCCGTCCAGGTGCACGATCAGCCTGTCCCGCCACACGACCGGCGTGCTGCCGGGGCCGTTCTCGTGGTTGAGCCGCAGCGCGCGGTTCTTCCAGAGCACCTCCCCCGAGGCGGCGTCGATGCAGGCGGCGCCGAAGTCGCCGCAGTGGCAGTAGAGCCGGCCGCCGGCCAGGACCGGCGAAGGCGAGGCGAAGGAGTTGAGCTTGTGGATCGGCTGCGGGTCTTGAACCGTGAACAGTTCGACGTCGTGCAGGAGTTTTCCGCTGGCCTGATCGACGCATACCGCGCGGATCGTCACGGTGCCGGAGACCGCGAGCTGGGCCGCCATCCGGTTGCCCTCGAGGGCCCGGGCCTGTTCCTCGGGGCTGGCCTGCCGCTCGAGCGCCGTCGTCATCCAGATCCGCCCGGCATCGATCACGGGGCTCGACCAGCCGCGGCCGGCGAGCGGCGTCTTCCAGACGATGTGCTCGGTCTCGCTCCAGGTGACCGGCAGATCGCGGGCGGCCGGGGCGTGGCCGTCGCCGGCCGAGCCGCGCCACTGGGGCCAGTCCGGCTCGGCGGCGGTGGTCGCCCCGGCGAGCAGGCCGAATCCGCCGAGGGCGGGAACGAGGACCGCCACGGCGAGGCGGGTGAACGCAGGGAGGAGGAGCCGCATGATCGGTTTTTCCCTAGGGTTGCGGCGAGGATAACAGATGCCCGGCGGGCCGGGCGGAGGACCGGGATCTGGTCTTTCCGCGGGCCGGACCGTGCTGCTAGCCTCCCCCGCCCAGATTTCCCGGAGGTGGCTGCCGTGATCCGCGCAACCTGCTGGTGTCTCCCGTTGGTCGTCCTCGCGGCGAGCGTCCCGCTCGCGGCGGCCGATCCCGCGGAGCCGCGGGCCTTCCCCGAACCGGTCGTGATGCGGATCGAGAGCGAGCTGTTCAGCGACGGCGACGACGAACCCGTCGCCCGCAGCCTGACGCTCTTCGAAGCGGGTGTCGCCTGGGACTTTCTCGAACTGCCCGCGGCCAAGGACAAGCCGGAGGCCGGCATGGAACTCGTGGAGATCGTGCTCCACGACCCGGCGCGGGAGCGGGTCGTCGTGATCGATCCGGTCCGGCGGGTGAAGACCGAGATCCCGCTGATCCGCCTGGAGCGCATGAGCGTCTCGCTGGCGAAGTGGGCCCGCTCGAGCGACGATCGGCTCGTCCGCTGGGCCGGCGGCCCCGACTTCACGGGCAGCTTCGCCGAAGACGACGAGACGCTCGTGCTCTCCGGGCCGCGGGTGAAGTACGCGGTCACGCTCGCCGCGGCCGAGTCGCCGGAAGCGGCCGGGACCTACCGGCGGTTCGCCGACACGGCCATCCTGCTGAAGGCCCTGCTGCACCCGGGCGGGATCCCTCCGTTTCCGAGGCTCGCGCTGAATCGGCGGCTCGAGGTGGCCGAAGCGATTCCGGCGGAAGTGACCCTCGAGATCGATCCGCGACTGGCGGTGGTGGCCGGCGGCGCGGCGCGACTGCGGAGCGTGCACAAGACCCACCCGCGACTGCTGGCCGCCGATCGGCGACTGGTCGCCGACGCCGAGGCGCACGTGGCCGGCTCCGAGTCGGTGGAACTCGCCGCGTTCGCCGCTCCGGCCGCCGAGGAGCCCGCCGCGGGCGATCGTCGCGAGTGAGCCGGCCTGGCGTTCGGCAAGAGCCTGCCGCCGCATGAGTCTGCTGGTCGGCTGGCCTGCGCCGCCGTCACAACGCATCCGGCCGGCGCACTTTTCCTCCCAGGCAAGAAGCACCGCCCGGCCGGACGATCTTTCCTCTGGCTCACAGCTTCCCCAATCCGCCGCGTCGCGACCCTCGTCGCCCCGCAGCCGGCGGTCGGAAGTGAAGGTCGCCCGGGGGGGCGGCCGGAGCCGCGCGCATCGCTCGCGGAACAAGTCCGCGGCCCTGTGCTTGACAAATGTATACCTCCCCGCTCTATTCATTTCATTCATCCAAAAGAAGACAACGGAGGCCTTCATGCTCGTGCTTTCTCGCAAACAAAACGAACGGATTCGCGTGGGTGACTCGGTGGTGGTCACGATCGTCCGCGTGAGTGGCGACAAGGTGCGGATCGGGATCGAGGCCCCGCCCGACGTGCGGGTGCTTCGTGACGAACTCGACGAAGGCGTGGTGGGCGACGTCACGCTCGATGCCGCAGCCGAACTGCCGATCCCCCGATTGCTCCGGTACGTGGGCTGAACCGGAGTCGACGTTTGCCCGCCCGGGGCTTCCCGGTCCACACTCTCCTGGGTGGAACCCGAGCCCATCAACGCCCCGTCCGACGACGATTTCGAGCCGTCGCAGCCGCCGAGACCCCGGCGGTTGCGACGGCTCTTGCTGCTCGTGGCCGGTGGAGTGCTGGCCGTCGGGGCCGCACTCGCCGCCGCCGCGGCGTATCAGCCCGATTTCTACCGCACCCGGCTGCCCCCGGGCGGGCCGCTCGCTGGCCGTGAGCCGGCCGCCGCGGCCATCGCGGCCGAGCAGGCCGCGCGGCGGCTGGTGACCCGCGGGTCGGCGCTGCACGCGGCCGTGCTCGAGGTGGGCAAGTGGGAGGGGATGTTCAGCGAGCGCGAGATCAACGCATTTTTGGCGATCGACCTGCCCCGCAACCACGCCGCGATTATGCCGGGCTGGTGCCAGGAGCCGCGGGTCGAGTTCCTCCCGGGTGGCCTGCGGGCCGCGACGCGCGTGGGTCGCGGCGTGCTCGCGGCCACGCTCTGGATCGACGCGGAGGTGACGCTCCAAGGACCCAACCAACTGCGGGTGGTGTTGACCCGTTCGCGGCTCGGGATCCTGCCACTGCCCGCGGGCCCGCTGCTGGGCGCCATGGCCCGCCGGCTGGAAGGGCTCGGGGCCGTCGCTGAAATCCGCCGCGGCGGCGCCCGCAGCGTGCTCGTGGTGTACATTCCTTCGACGTACGCGGCCGGCGGCGCGAGCCACTGGCTCGAGGCGATCCGACTCGCGGCCGGCGAGGTCGCGGTGGCGGGCGAGACCCGGCGCGGGCCGGTACGGCCCGCACCGGAGCGGTGACCGGGCGGCGCCGCGGCAGGATGCGAGACGACGGGCGATGGCACGATTGACCTTCCTGGGCGCCGCGGGTGTGGTCTCGGGCTCGCGGCATCTGCTCGAGCACGACGGCCGTCGCGTGCTCGTCGACTGCGGGCTCTTCCAGGGGGAGAAGCGGCTGCGGCTGAAGAACTGGCAGCCGCTGGGCACGCCGCCGTCCGGGATCGACGCGGTCGTCCTCACGCATGCCCACATCGACCACTCCGGCTGGCTGCCGCGGCTGGTGCGGGAGGGCTTTCGCGGAGCGATCCACGCCACCCCCGCCACCGCCGACCTGCTCGGGCTGCTCCTCTACGACTCGGCCAAGTGCCAGGCGGAGG
This sequence comes from Pirellulales bacterium, assembly GCA_044374735.1. Classification (GTDB taxonomy): domain Bacteria; phylum Planctomycetota; class Planctomycetia; order Pirellulales; family UBA1268; genus QWPN01. Next base: position 3,472 of record JBILOA010000146.1, read on the forward strand.
ACGCCGCCTACGCCAACCGCAAGGGCTATTCGCAGCACCAGCCGGCGCTCCCGCTCTATGAAGAGCGGGACGTGGCCGCGACGCTCGAACTCGTCCGCCGGGTGGACCGCGGGACCTGGTTCGAACCCGCAGCCGGCATCCGCTGCCGCTACCACGACGCCGGCCACATGCTGGGCAGCGGCTTCGTGGAGACGGAGGCCGCCGGCGAGACCGGGCCGCCCGTGCGGATCCTGTTCTCCGGCGACATCGGCCGCTACGACGCGCCCTTGTACCGCGATCCCGAGCCGCCTCCTCCGTGCGACTACCTCGTCTGCGAGAGCACCTACGGCGACCGCGACCATTCGCCCACCCGGCCGCTCGAGGAGCTCGAGTCGGTCACCAACGAGGCGGTGGCCCGCGGCGGCGTGATGCTCGTCGCGTCGTTCGCGGTCGGCCGGGCCCAGCAACTCGTTTACCTGCTCCGCACGCTGATGGCCGCGAAGCGGATCCCGGACCTGCCCGTCTGGGTCGATTCGCCGATGGCGGTCGAAGCGACCGAGATCTTCCGCCGGCACGGCGCCGAGCACGACCTGAGCGAGGCCCGGATGGCGGGGGTGGCCGAGGCGGCCGCGAGCCCGTTCGTGCGGCTGGCTCGGACCGCCGCCGAGTCGAAGGCGATCAACGCCCACCGCGGCCCGGGCATCGTCATCGCCTCCAGCGGCATGATGAACGGCGGTCGGATCCTGCACCATCTCTCCCGCCGTCTCCCCGATCCGTCCACGACCGTGCTGGTGGCCGGCTTCCAGGCCAAGGGAACCCGCGGCCGCGAGCTGCTCGAGGGTGCCGAGACGCTGCGGATCCATGGCCGCGACATTCCCGTGCGGGCCGCCGTCCGTCAGGTCGACGCCTTCTCCGGGCATGCCGACCGCGCGGAGCTCGGCCGCTGGCTCGCCGGAATGCCCGCCCCGGCCCGGATCTTCCTCGTCCACGGCGAGCCCCCCGCGGCCCGGGGCATGCAGGAGTTTCTCAAGGCCACGCGTGGCTGGCAGGCCGATGTGCCGACGATCGGCACGTCGGTGGACCTGCCCAAACCCTGATCGCCGAGCCGCCGATCCTCCCCAGCCCGTCCTCTCCCCTCCCACCTTCGGAGCGCCTGTGATGGCCAACAAGCCCGCGGCCAACAACCCGCCCCCCAAGGCCTGTGCCGCCCTGCCCGACACCGTGCTCGGCGACGACGTGGCACTCGTCGCGGAGAACATGGAACGGATCCTCGCCTCGCCGAGCAACCTGCTGGCCCAGGAGGATCCGGCCCTGCTGGCGATGGAGGAGATGCGGGGCGTGCGGATGCTGCTCGAGCTCGGCAAGCCCGAACTGGCGCTGCGGGCCGACAAGATCCATTCCACGGTGATCGTGTTCGGCGGCACGCAGATCGTGGAGCGGACGGCCGCCGAGCGGCGGCTCTCCGAGGCCCGTCGCGGCCTGGCGGCCAACCCGCGCGACGCGAAGGCGGCCCGCGAGGTGGAGCGGTCGGAGCGGCTGCTCGCCCAGGCCCACTACTACGACTCGGCCCGGCAGTTCGCCAAACTGGTCTCGATCGACAACCAGTGCGAGAGCCAGCGGGACTACGTCGTGATCACCGGTGGTGGTCCCGGGATCATGGAGGCGGCCAATCGGGGCGCCTTCGACGTGGGCTGCAAGTCGATCGGCCTCAACATCAAGCTCCCGGCCGAGCAGCAGCCCAACCCCTTCATCACGCCCGAGCTCTGCTTCCAGTTCAAGTATTTCGCGCTGCGGAAGTTTCATTTCATCCTCCGGGCGGCGGCGGTGGTGCTGTTCCCGGGCGGCTTCGGCACGCTCGACGAGATGTTCGAGACGCTCACGCTCCGGCAGACCCACCGGATGCAGCCGGTGCCGATCATCCTCTTCGGCCGCGACTACTGGTCGAAGGTGATCGACTTCCAGTTCCTGGCCGACTCGGGCGTGATCACCGACCACCACCTGGACCTGTTCACCTACGCCGAGACGCC
>JBILOA010000147.1:0-5457 GCA_044374735.1 Pirellulales bacterium
GCGCCATCTGCAGAATCTCGACCTCGATGCCCGCCTCCTGGAAGGGAGCGAGCGCCTTGTGCACCTGCTCGCGCTTCATGGCGAACAGGGCGACCTCCGCGTCCATCACGAAGCCCGACTCCTCCACGCCGGTGGCCAGCCGCTGCCAGTCCCAGACCACCTGGTCCAGCGGGAAGGGGATCTGCTGCCCGGCCTCGTACTTGACGATGTCGGGGATCTTCTTGGCCTCGACCGGAGGCAGCTTGATGAACTTCGCCAGGCCCGACTGACCCGGCGCCGAGACTGCGACCCGGTCGCCGGCCAGCACGTTGCGCGAGGCGAACTCGGCCAACGCGGCCCGCACGAGTTCGACCGGGTCGGCCTCCGGTTGCGAGAGCATCGTGGGATATTCGACCACGTCGAACGCCTCGGCGATCAGCCGCCGCGGATTGGTGGGCGAGACCCGGCAGCGCAGCGCCTTCAGGCTGCATTTGCCGATGTCGATTCCCCAGACGTATGGACTGGCGGCCATGGGCCCGGAGATTCCGCTGGAGGAGGAGGCGCGACGCGGCCGGGCAAACGGCCGCTTGAGGGCCGTTCCGAACGCGTCTCACCATCAATCCTAGGAATGGCGGCGCGGGGGTGTCAAACCACTCGCGCCGTGCGGCGGGACGGCATTTCGACCCGTCACTACACTCGTCAGCATGCTGCCCGGCCGCGTCATCGTCCTTCTGCCCTGCCACACGCTCGACGACTTCCCGACCTGGTTGGAGGAGTCGGAGGCCGAGGCGCTGCTGGCCGCGTGGACCTCTGCCTGGCACCCGGCGCTCATCGCCGCCGCCGCCGGTGCGCCGGCCTGGGCGAGCGTGGATCTGCCGCCCCCTGAAGACACCGCGGCGGGCATCGTGCCAGCCTTCTGTGACGATCGCTTCGCAGCCCAGAGCGTGGCCGATGACTCGGGTCGGTGGGTGAGGCACACGGCCGCCGGGATCGCCGAGGCGCTGGCGGCTCGGCTCGGCGTGGCGATCGCCGGCAACGGCGGCCTGCCTGCGTCCGCCTGGGCCGAAGACTTCCAGGCCCTCGGCCTGGCGGCGCTGCTCGCGGAACTGCTCGCCCGGCGGATGCGGACCGAGGCGGACCTGGGATCGACCGGATTCGACGCCGCGGTCGTGGCGGCAGCGCGGGCGGCCGTCGCCGGCGATGACGAAGCCACGCGGACCGCGCTCGCCGAGGCCTTCGCCTGCCTCGACGCGACCCGGTCGCGGTACTACTCGGTCGAATCGTGGGCGGTGGACATCGTGCTCGTGGCGCCGGCCACGCCCGGCGCGGCGTTGCTCGCGGAACTCGCGAGCCCCGTACCGCTGGCCATCGTGGCCGAAGGCAGGACCGTGCGCCGGCTGGCCGAGAAGCATCCGGCGGCGATGGCCAGACTCCGCGAGGTCGTGGCGACCGGCCACGCCGAGGCCTGCGGCGGCCGCGACGACGCCCGGCCGCTCGAGTTCTGCGGGCCCGAGGAGATCCACGAATCGCTGGCATCGGCTCGGAACGCCTGGGTGGAGCACGTCGGCCGCGAACCTGCTTCGTATGCCGCCATTGGCGGCGGGAGTTCGGCGATCCTTCCCCAGGTGCTCTCCGGGTTCGGTTTCCGGTCGGCGATCTGGAGCCTGTTCGACGGCAGCCCGCTGCCCGATGCCGGGGGCGGCCGGATTCGCTGGGAAGGCAGCGGCGGCGGGGCGATCGAGGCAGTCGCCCGGCCCCCTCTCGACGCCGGCCGGGCCACGACGATCCTCGAACTGGCCGACCGGATCGGCGACGCCCTCGACCACGACCACGCGGCGGTCGTGGCCTTCGCCCACTACGCCGGCGCCGCGAGCCGGTGGCACGAGTTGGTGCGGCGGATCGGCGGTTGGAGCGGGCTCTTGGGCACGTTCGTGACCCCGGGCGACCTCGTGACGCGCACCAGCGGCAGCGGCACGCCGGCATCGTTCGAACCCGACGCCTTCGCCTTCACGCCGCCGCCGGACGCGACGGGCGAACAGAATCCGTTGCAACCGCTGGTCGACGCCACGCTCGCCGCTGCCGCCCGGACGCTCGCCGCCCGGCAGGCTGGTCTTGCCGGCCGGATCGCCGCCGCTGGAACCGGCGGCCGTGCGGCCGTCGGCGGTCGACCGGAGGCCGCCCGCGGCACGCGTTGGCTGCCGCCGGGCCTCCTTGGCCGGCGCCGCGACGACGACGCCCTCCTCCTCGACAATGGCCTGCTGCAACTGCGGCCCCACCCGCGCACCGGCGGCTTGCTCTCGCTGCGCCGGCCCGCTGACCGGGGCAATCGGATCTCCCAGCAGCTCTCGCTGCGGACCACCGCGGCCCCGAGCGCTGGCCGCTGGGAACCGCCCGAGGATCGCGCGGAGTACACCAGCATGGAGGCCGACGCCATTGCGCGCGAGGGCGGGCCCGCCGGCGGCGTGATCGAGAGCCGCGGCCGGTTCGTCGATGCCGCGGGCCGCGGCCGCGGCCGATTCACGCAGCGCATGAGCCTCGTCGCCGGCCTGCCGCTGGCCCTGATCGAGATCGACGTGCGGCTCGACGAGCCGGTGACGGGCCCCGTGTTCGAGGCCCACGTCGCCGCGCGATTCGCCTGGCACGAGAACGAGGACGTCGAGATTCGCCGCAGCCTCCATCTGCAGTCGATCGTCACCGAACGCACCCGGTTTACCGCCCCCCACTTCATCGAGCTTGCGCCGGAAGCGGGCCGAGCCGGCGGTGGCGGCGTTGCCATCCTCACCGCCGGCCTGCCCTATCACCTGCTCTCGAGCCCGCACGTGCTCGATGCGATCCTGCTCGCCGGCGGTCGCGCGGTGACCTGCAGGCTGGCTGTGGGCATCGGGCTCGAACGACCCTGGGATGCGGCGGTCGAGCTGGCGGCCGGCCACACCCCGACGGCCGGGATCGCGGTGCCGGCGAACGTCCGGCTTGCCGTGGATCCGCCCGTGGCGGGCGATCCGCCGACGATCCTCCGGGTGGGCCTGATCGAATCGGCGGGCCTCGGCGGGGAGGTGCGGATCGAATGGGCCGGCGACCTCCTGCGGGCCGAGGCCGTGAACGCGCTCGGCCACCCGCAGCCCGACGTGGTGATCGCCGTCTCCGGCCGCACCACCACCCTGAGGCTCGAACGCTACCAGTGGCTGCAGCTGGTGCTCGAGTTCGCCGGCGACGGCGGGCACGGAGGGGTGGCATGATCGTGACGCTCGACGGACCGGCCGGCGCGGGCAAGAGCACGGCCGCGCGTGCGCTCGCGGCCCGGCTCGGCTGGTGCTATCTCGATACGGGAGCCATGTATCGGACCGTGGCGCTCGTCGCCCTGGAGCGGGGCATCGCGCTCGAGGATGTGGCCGTCCTGGCAGAGTTGGCAGGGTCGCTGGCTATCGACTTCCACGCCGGCCGGGTCCTGCTCGGCGACCGGGACGTGTCGGCCGAGATCCGCACCGAGCGCATCACGCAGGCCACCAGGCCGGTGGCCGACGCGCCGCCGGTGCGGGCGGCGATGAAGCAGCTGCAGCGGCGGCTGGCGGAGGGCCGCGACGTGGTCACGGAGGGCCGCGATCAGGGGTCGGAGGTCTTCCCCTGGGCCGAAGTGAAGGTGTTCCTGACGGCCTCGGCCGACGAGCGGGCCCGCCGGCGTCACCTGGAAGAGGAGAGCCGCGGCCTGGCGACGTCGCTGGAGTCGGTGCGGGCCGCCCAGGCCCGGCGCGACGAAGGGGACCGCGTCCGACCCGTCGGGGCGATGCAGCCGGCCGCCGACGCCGTGATCCTGGAGACCGACGGGCTCTCCGCCGCCGACGTCGTGGACCGGCTGGCTGCGCTCGTCGCGGAAAAACGCCCGGGAGCTTCGTCGGCATGACGTCCGCACGCGAAGAACCGGGGCTGACGCCCGCGCGTAAGCCGAAGGAGCCGGCGATTCCGGAAGGCCGCTCGCTGTTCGGCCGGATCCTGTACGCGGTCTTGTGGGTGCTCTGCCGCACGCTGGGCGTGGCGCTCTTCGGCTTCAGGGTTCGGTTCGCGGAGCCGCTCCCGGCCCGGGGCGGCCTGCTCGTGCTCTCGAGCCATCAGAGTCACCTCGATCCGCTCCTGCTCGGGCTGGCCTGTGACCGGCGGCTGTCGAGCCTGGCTCGGAGTTCGCTCTTCCACTTCGCGCCCTTCGGCGCCGTGATCGCGGCGCTGGATGCCGTGCCGATCGACCGCAACGCCTCGATGGTGGCGGCGATGCGGGCCGTGATCGCCAGGCTCAAGGCCGGCAAGGCGGTGACGATCTTCGCGGAGGGCGCCCGCACCTTCGACGGGCGGCTGGGCGAGTTCAAGCCGGGTTTTGCCCTGATGGCGAAGCGGGCCGGCGTGCCGATCGCGCCGGTGGCGATCGTGGGCGCCTTCGAGTGCTGGCCGCGGTCGCGGCGGCTGCCGCGGACGGGACGGATCCGGCTGGAGTTCGGGAAGATCATCACCGCCGACGAGGTCGCGGCGCTCGAGGAGCAGGAGCTGTTCGAACTCTGCTGCGCGCGGATCCGCGCGCTCGATGAACTGGGGCGGGCGACCCGCTCAGGGATTCGCGCCTGACCCGGCCCGGGCCCGCTTGAAGGGATCGACGGTGCCGCCGCCCGGGCCCGGAGGCGGCTCGCTGGCCGAACCGAAGAGTTTGGGCCAGCCGAGGTTGGTGCCGGGCCAGGCGGCTGCCGCCGCCGGAGGATCGGCGGCGGGGGGCGGCTGCGGCGGTCGGCCGGCGGGCTGGAGCAGGTCGGCCGGCGACGGGAAGGCGGCTGCGTCGCCGGCGGAGCGCGGGGTCGAGACCAGGGTGGCCGGGATGCCGGCTGCCGGACCGCCCCGTTCGAGGACGCGGACGGAGACGTCGTCGATGCGGGCCTCGCCCAGGCCGGAGAGGGCGAAGGTGACGGTGAACGGCTCGCCGGCCGCCTCGGGGGGCACGATCCGATGGAGCACCAGTCGCCGCCAGTCGCGGGTGGCTCCCACCCGCTCGGCCAGCGCCGGTCCGCCGAGCGAGTCGAAGACCATCAGGCCATCGACGCTCCCGGTGATCGCCGCGGGCACCCAGACCTGGGCTGAGATTTCGAGCAGCTTGCCGACCGGCGCGGTGATCGGGGGCGTGGTGATCCAGACCGGCGGCGTCTCGACCACGACCGGCGGCTCCTCGGGGTCGGCCGGCGCGGCGACCAGGCGGAGACAGCCGCGGCCCGAGGCGGGTCGTGACGGGCTGACCTCGACGGCGGTGCGGACCTCGCCCGGCGGTCGGGCGAAGTGGTGCCATCCGCCTTGCGCGAGCGGCGCGAGCTCCTCCATCTCGCCTCCGGCAAGCAACGACTCGCCCGGCGCGGTGCCGGCGCGCGCGGCGATGAACTGCCAGGCCTCGGCGAGGGTGGCGTCGGAGCAGCACAGCGGGCTCGAGACCATCGAGCCCTCGGCCTTGACGGC
>JBILOA010000002.1:0-17375 GCA_044374735.1 Pirellulales bacterium
AGGCGTCGCGGTGAACAGGATGCCTCCCAGCACGGCCGTGATCAGACCGTCGACCAGCAGCCAGCCCCAGGGAAAGTCGCGGGGCACGGAAAACGCGGCGGTGAGCTTGGCCGCCGCCTCGAACAGGATCAACAGGCCCAGAAACACCACCAGCGCCTCGATGCCCACCCCTGGCAGGGCCAGCATCGCCGTGCCCGACACGACCGAGAGCACGCCGCACAGGAGCGCGAGCCAGAAGCCCTTCCAGGTGTAGGTACCGAAGGCCGACACGATCCGAAGCACGCCGGCCGCCACGAGTAGCCCGCCGATGAAGAAGTTGACGGTCAGCGAGGGCACGAGCGGCCGGGCGAAGCAGGCCGCCCCGAGCAACACCAGCAGGCCCCCGATCCCAAACGACCAGTTCCGCAACGAGGCGATCGGGCTGTGGTGGTCACGGTGGGCGAGGTCGGCCATGCGAAGGGTTTCCCGGGGGAGCTGGAAAAATCGAACAGTCGGAGAGTGTATCCGCCGCCGTGCGGGGTCAGCCAGTTCAGGCCGTGCCGAGCCCCTCCATCCGCCGCCAGGCGCTCATCTGACCGAGGTGCATCATCATGTGGCCCCCGCAGTAGAAGGCCTGCACCGAGCCGATGGTGGGAAACAACTCCCGCATGCGGCCCTCGGCCGGATTCGGCTTCTCGAAGGCGTCGTGCGGCGTGCTCCGCAGGCCGCCGGTCACCATCCGATAGGCCTCCCGATAGAACGCGAGCACCTCCTCCATGGCCGGATACAGATCCCCATCGGGATCGTCGCGGCAGGTGGCGTCTTTCGAGAAGGCGAGTTCGAAGTGCTCCGGCACCGCTGGTGCGGGATGCCCGATCTGCTGCAGCACCTTCGGGGCGTACAGCGAGAGGTGGCCATAGATGAACGCCGGGTGGTTCGACGTGACGACCACGCCTCCGGGCGCCGAGAACCGGGCGAACCGGTCGGCCGAGACGCCGGCCACGAGCCGCTCGCCATAGGCGAGCGAGACGGCGAGCGAGTCGGCGATGATGTTGCCAAGCGAGCGGTTCATGACGATGAGGATTCCTGAGAACGGTGACAGCGGCCCGACTCCTCGAGCGGCAGGGAACACGGCCCCCATTTTCCCGTTTTTTCCGAAATGGCATAGACACGGCTGCCGGGGGTTTTACAACGAATGGTTCCCGTCGGGTGGGGCTTCCGCCCGGGAAGTGGCTCTGAGTTTTTCGCCTTCAGGATGCGTGCCATGACCATGCCGTCGATCGCGACCTCCCTTCTTCCGGCCATGGCGGCCTTGCTTCTGGCAGCCGCCTTGGAGCTGCCTGCGTCCGCCCAGGAACCGGCGGCGGCCCCGGCAGCGACCCTGTCGCCGCTCGAAGAGGCGGTCGTGCGGGAGTCGGAGATCACCGTCAAGGCGTTCAACGCCGCTGACGCCGCGGCGCTCGGCGGCATGTTCCTCGAAACGGGCGAACTCGTGGACGAGGCCGGCAACGTGCACGCCGGCAAGGCCGCCATCACCGAACTGTTCACCGGCTTCTTTGGGAAGTTTCCCAAGGCCAGCCTCGAGATGGTCGTCGACTCGGCCCGGCCCGTGGGCGACACGCTGGCGGTCGAGGAGGGGCAGCGGCGGATCACGACCGCCGACGGCGAGACCGCGCAGGTCCGATACGTCGCCGTCCGATCGAAGCAGGGTGATCGCTGGCCGATCGCCTCGTACCACGAGTTCACCGACGATCCGATACCGACCCCCCGGCAGGTGCTCGAAGGAGCGAACTGGATCGTGGGCGACTGGGTCGACGAGAGCCCCGAGGGACGGACGGAGATCTCCTTCCGCTGGAGCGACGACGGTAACTTCCTGATCGGCGACTACACCATGTCAGCCGCCGGCGCGGGCGTGTCGAAGAGCACCCAGCGAATCGGCTGGGATGCCGTGACCGGCCAGGTTCGCTCCTGGACGTTCGACGACGACGGCGGATTTACCGAGGGCCGTTGGGTGCCCACCGATGAAGGCTGGATGGTGCTGTCGGAGGCCGCGATGCCCGACGGCACCGCCGGATCCGCGACGCTCGTGATCACCGTCAAAGACGCCGACCACCTCGTCGTGCGTGGCACCGACAGGATCATCGGCGACGTCGAGGAACCCGATTTCGAGATGACGATCGCCCGCAAGCCGCCCCAACCGGGCGCCGTGAAGTGACCACCCGCCCCCTGTCCTTCCACCTCGTGAGATCCGTGATGCGTCTGCCTGCTGCGGTTGTGCTTGCCTTGTTCGCGGTGTCCCTGGGGATGCTGCCGCCGCGGGCGGAAGCTCGCCCAGGTGGCGGCGGAGGCCATCGCGGCGGCGGTGGTCGCCCGGCTGGCGGCATGGCCCGCCCGGCCGGTGGCATGGCCCGTCCCGCTGGCGGGATGTCACGGCCGTCGGCGCCGATGTCGCGTCCACAGGCTTCACGCCCGCAGATGTCGCGTCCGCAAATGCCGACGGCCCAGTCGCGACCGATGTCGCGACCCCAAATGCCGCAGGCTCGTCCCCAGATGCCGACGGCCCAAACTCGGCCGGCGACGCGTCCCCAAATGCCGCAGGCCCGTCCCCAAATGCCGGGTGGCCTTAGCCGTCCCGGCGCGCAAGGCCCGGGCAGCCTGTCGCGACCGAGCCTGGGCTCCACGACCCGCCCCTCACTGCCCTCCGCCGGCGGGATGAATCGGCCGGCGCCTACGCCTGGTCTGCGCCCGGGAGGATCGACCGCACGACCAGGCATCGGCTCGATGCGGCCGCAGCCGGGCATGGCGACGAAGCCGGCGCCCACGCCAGGCCTGAATCGGCCGCAGTTGTCGAATCGGCCGACCACGCTTCCTGGTCAGGTCGGCGGCGCCGGCGGCGGACTCGCCGGGCGACCGATGACGAAGCCGTCGTTCCCCACGCCTGGCATGGGCAATCGGCCCGGTGGCGGCGATCGCCCGGGCTTGGGAAGCGTGCAGCGGCCCACGACGCTGCCAGGCCAACTTCCCGGCGGCTTGGCGGGCAACCGCCCGGGCGCCGGCGGCGACCGCCCCGGCATGGGTGGCAATCGGCCCACGACGCTCCCCGGCGATCTCGGCAACCGCCCCGGAGCGGGCGGGAATCGGCCGGTCACCCTGCCGGGCGACCTCGCCAACCGGCCTGGCGGCGGCAACCGTCCCGGGGCCGGCGGTGGGCAGCCGATCGGCGGCGGCAATCGACCCGGGCGGCCCGGGATCGGCGGCGACCGTCCCGTCACGCTCCCGGGTGACCTGGCGAATCGTCCCGGCACCGGCGGCAACCGTCCCTGGGGAGACGGCGATCGCCCCTGGAACGGTGGCAATCGGCCCGGCATCGGTGGCAACCGCCCCGGCATCGGCGATGGCAACAACTTCTGGAACAGCGGCAACATCGGCAGCGGCAACTGGGGCAACAACAACAACTTCAACAACATCAATGTGGGCGGCGGCTGGGGCCTGCCCGGCTACGGGTATGGCTTCGGCGGCGGGTATGGCGGCGGCTATGGCTACGGGGCCGGCTACGGCGGCTGGGCCAACCACTGGAACAGCGGCTACGTCAATCCTCACTACGGCGGCTGGTACAACGGTTGCTGGGGCGGCAACTGGGGCTCCAACGGCGGCTGGTGGGCGCCCTTCGCCGTCGGCGCTGCGACCTGGGGGCTGGCCTCCACACTCGGGAGCTGGGGCTGGGGCTACGGCGGCGGTGGCTACGTGAATCCCTACTACTCCGCGGTTCCCGCGGCCATGGTGGCCTCGTCACCCTACGACTACTCCCAGCCGGTCGTGGTGAACAACTACGTGACCAACGACGGTGACCTCACGGACGCGAGCACCGTGCAGGGCGGAACTGCGACCAGCGAGTCGGCGCCTTCGCCTTCCGACGCCGCCTTCGATGCGGCGCTCTCGTCGTTCAAGCAGGGCGACTACGCCGCCGCCCTCGCCGGCTGCGACAAGGCCGTGAAGCTCGCTCCCAACGACTCGGTGATCCACGAGGTGCGGGCCCTGTCGCTCTTCGCCCTGGGTCGATACCCTGAGGCGGCCGCGACCCTCAACGCCGTCCTCGCGGCGGCGCCCGGGATGGACTGGACCACGCTCAGCGGCCTCTACGGCTCCGTCGACGCCTACACCCAGCAACTGCGGAAGCTCGAGGATTTCTGCCGGGCCAATCCCGACAGCGCCGCGGGCTACTTCGTGCTCGCCTACCACTATCTCGTGGGCGGCTATTCCGACATGGCGGCCGACGCGCTGCGGGTGGTGGTGGCGAAGCAACCCGGTGACGTGGTGGCCAAGCGGCTCCTCGACGCGCTCGCTCCCAAGGAGGAGAAGCCGCCCGCCCAGCCCCCGGCGGCCCAGCCGGAGCCGACGACGGCTCCCGCCGCGGCCCCGGCCGGCCCCCAGACCGACCTCGTGGGCACCTGGAAGGCGACCGCCGGCAAGGATTCCGTCGATCTCGTGATCACGGAAGACTCTCAGTTCACCTGGAAGGCGACGCCGTCCGGCCGCGAGCCGGTGGCGATCTCCGGCACGATCGAGACGGCCCGCGATGCGATCGCGCTCGTCAGCGAGTCGGCCGGCACGATGGCAGGCAAGGTGGCTTCCAAGGGGGCCGACGCCTTCGAGTTCACCTTCGCCGGCGCCCCGACCGAGGCGAAGCCGATCGCCTTCCAGCGGCAGAAGCCCTGATCACCGCAGCCGGGTGTTTCAGAACTTCTGGATCAGGTCGAAGCCCAGCATGGTCTGCTGGTTGCTAACCCCGTCGTTGTAGGGCGCCCGTGGGCCGCCGTACGGGCCGCCGAAGAAGTCCCAGCGGAAGGCCGGTCGCATCAGGAAGTTGCCGGTGGGCGTCCAGTTGGGCCCCAGCGTGAGCGAGTAGAAGTTGCCCGGCAGCGGCACGTGATTCGGGTTGCTGGGACGATTGAGGCCCACGCGGGTGCCGTCCGTGTCCTGAAACCACTCGAACCGCGCGCCCCACGCCCAGGCGTTATTGACGCGGTAGTAGAGATACTGGTCGATGCCCACCCAGAGCGCGGTCCCGCCATCGGCGAGCCCCTTGGCCTGGGTGCCGAGCCACTGGTGAAACAGATACTCCCAGTTATCGGCCGGGCGAAATTCGAAGATCAGGCTGTAGCGGGTGCGATTGGCCGACGTGAGCGGCGGAGCCGGCTGAAACAGCGGGGAGAAGTCGTTGCCCTCGTTGCCGGTGATGATCGCGAACGAGGTGGCCCGCGAGTTGTCGTCGTTCCTGACCCGCATCCGGCCGAGAAAGTTGGCCGCGCTGTAGGGTGACGCGAGTCCGTTCCATCCATTCACGAGACCGCCGTCGACCTCGACGTTGTCGGTCGCGTTCCAGTGGACGAGCCCGCCCCAGTGGGTGAAGGGCCCGGCAAACTGGTAGCTGTAGCTCTTCAGGTAGAAGAAGTTGCCGACCGCCGGCACACCCTCGTAGCCGACGATCGTGTAGAAGTGGCCCAGCTTGAGCGACAGGTCCTGGCTGCCGACCTCCGCGTAGAGCTGGGGGATCGCCAGGCCGTAGAACTCCCCGCTGTTCCAGTCGCGCGGGCCGGGGTTCGTTTCCCAGCCGAGCGACATCGCGAGCGGGAAGTCCTCACCGTAGAGCAGGTCGGTACGGGCTCCGATCCCGGTCGACCCGTCCGTGGGCAGCGTCCGCTCGCCGATGATGTACACCTGGTTCATCATCGCCTCGTTGGCCCGGTCGACGGCGTTGTAGGGACCGTTGAACTTGCTCGCCGGCACGCCGAAGTTGCCCACGAAGCCGCCGTCGAGCCAGCCGTAGATTCCCCCGCGATCCGACTCGCCGAACAGGAACCAGTCCTGGCCCGAGGGGATCAGACCCGTCTGCACCTCGTCGGTGAGCACCGGGTCCCGTGACTCGAACGCCCCCACCTGCCCCGGCTGGCCCACGAATCCGTCGTCCTGCCCCACCGCAGCCGTTGCCCCGGCCAGAAGACCGAGCGTGAGGGACGACCAGCCCAGCGACGTAAACAGGACCCCAGCACGCATCTCGCACCTCCCTGAACGGCCCACGGCGGATTGGGAAGCCCGGACACGTTGGCCCCCCTCGCCCCCGGCCCGCCACACGAACCACTGGAGAGATCGGCGGCACGATCGGCAGAACCTTGGAAACCACCACAACCGTCGGAACAGCCCGGGCTTGTTCGGCGAAGCCTGCAAACGGCAGGAATCTTCCAAGGAGCCGGGCTTGCCCCGTCGCCGCCGCGGCCGCACGGCTTGCCCAGCCTCCATCCCTTTCCCGACGCAACGCCGCCGACTCAAGCGCTGCGGCGACCCCTGCCGATTGTGCCGCATATTCCCGAGGGCACGGCGATGGCGACCATGCGGTATGGATGGATGGCGGTGGGGCTGGCGCTCGCCTTGGCCGCCGGTGGTCGCGCCGCCTGCGGCCAGACCTACGGGATCGACTTTCGCAACACGCTGATGCCCGCCTCCGGCGGCATGGCCGGCACGAGCGTGGCGGCGCCACAGGATTTCCTGTCGGCGATCAACGCCAACCCCGCGGCCCTCACGCAGTACAAGGGCACCCACTTCACGATCGGCGGGGCGTTCGCCGAGGCGACGGTCGATCTCGAGCAGACCGCGGCCATTCCCCTGCTGGGCGTCGCTCCGTTCGCCGCCAAGAGCAGCACGCCGGGCGCGATCGTGCCGGCGATCGGCGTGGCGCAGGAAGTGGACGGGCTGTGGCTGCCCACCACACTCGGCCTGGCCGTGATCGGCGCTGCCGGTGGCGGCTCGAGCTACGTGCAGGTTCCGGCCAGCAACGCCACCTCGTCGTACCTGCTGCTCCTCGAGTTCGCCCCGTCGGTCGGGGTCGAGCTCACCGAGCGGCTGTCGCTCGGGGCCACGATGTTCATCGGCGATGGCTACGCCTCGGGCCCGTTCGTGGGCACCAGCGGCATGACCAACGCCTACGCGCTGCGGGCGGGTTTCGGGCTCGACTACCGGCTCGGCGATGCCACCTGGCTCGGTGCCTACTACCAGTCCACGCAGGCCTTCCGGTTCGAGAACGAGGCCGTCCTGTTCTCGGACCGTCGCCCCCGGGACGTCGACATGGGCCTTCCGCAACAGGTCGGCATCGGCATGGCCAACGAGTCGCTGCTCGACGGCCGGCTGCTCCTCGCCGCCGACGCCCTGTATCTCGACTGGCGGAGCGCCGCCCTCTTCAAGAACATCTACCGCGGGCAGTGGGTGATGCAGCTCGGCACGCAATACCGGGCCACCGACCGGGTCAAGCTGCGGCTTGGCTACGCGCTCGCCCAAAACCCGGTCAACGACGAGGTGGGCACGCGGATCGGCCCGATCGACGTGCCCGGGGGCATTCCCGCCGTCAAGTATCTGCAGGCCCAGTTCGCGATCATCAACGAGCACCGCATGGCCGCCGGCTTCGGCGTCGAAGACCTTCTGATGCGGGGGCTCGATCTCGACGCCTTCGCGGGCGGGATGTTTCCGGCCAGCGAGCAGCTCGGCCGCTCGACCTCCGTGAACGTGGCCAGCTATTGGATCGGCCTCGGCTTCACCTGGCATTTCGACCGGCTGCCCGCGGGTGACCGGTCCTCGGGTTCATGACAACGCGGGCCTCCCAGCACCGTCGCCGACGCCGGGCCTGGGCGGCCGGTCTCCTCGTGATGCTCGTCGCGCCCGCCCCGCCCGCGGTGGCCCAGGAGCGAGCCGAGCGGGAGGAGCTCGAGACCGACCGCGACTCGTTCACCTTCGCCCCGACGACGGCCGGCCCGGCCACCTCGATCCTCGAGGCTTCCTACTCGTTCATCGACAACCGCCTCGGCCCGGAGGCCCACAGCTTTCCCGAGCTGCTCCTGCGGCGGGGCATGGGCGGGCGGTTCGAGGCCCGGCTGGGATTCAACTACGAAGCGGGCGGTCCGGGCACGGTCTCGGGCAGCGAGTTCGGCGGGGAGGACATCGAGACCGAGGAAGAGGGCCGGATGCTCTACGGCATGAAGGTCGAGACGACGGATCAGGAGGGCTTGCTGCCCCGCTCGGCTCTGATCGTGCAGGGCTACACGCCGGTATCAGGTCCATCGAACAAGTCGACGGTGGTGGTGGGGGAATCGTTCGGCTGGCGGTTCACCAATGGCTGGGAATGGACGACCGCGATGCGGTATGGCACCGGCTTCGAGGAGCAAGACGCGTTCAACCAGTGGGCGCCGTCGAGCGTGGTCAAGATCCCCCTCGGCGAACGCTGGAACGTTCACGCCGAATACTTCGCGATCCTGAGCTCCCAGAAGGACGTCCCGCTGAACATCCAATACGCCAGCGTTGGCGGGCACGTGCTCGCGACGGAAAACCTGGAACTCGGGCTCCGGGTGGGCTGGGGCCTCAACGACACCTCGCCCGACTTCTTCTCGAACCTCGGCGTGGGCTGGCGGTATTGAGGCGGGGGTCGGCCGTCAGCGGGCCGCACCCGAGTTGGCGGTGACCGCCTCCATCACCCGGGTGAGGTTGAAGCTGCCCGGCTTCTGCCGCGGGGGAAACTCTTTGAAGCTCTGCAGCCACTCGCCCACGTAGCCCGCGGCGGGCGCGATCATGAACATGTGCTCCAGGTACCAGCGCTGGTAGTCCATGCCGATGTCTTGGGCCAATTCGAAGGGATCCATCCGCAGATTCACGAGCGTCGGCGCCCGCAGTTCCTCGAACGGCTGCTGCCAGACGTGCATCCCGTGGGCGGGCTGCTTGAGGAACGTCGCCTTCCAGTTGCCATACCGCAGAGCCGCCACGCTTCCGTCGTCGGTCCAGTAGATGAACTCCTTCCGGGGCCACGCCGCCTGCCCCCGCAGGGCCGGCCCGAGGTCGTAGCCGTCGAGGTGCACCTTGTAGGTGCGGTCGCCGATCCGCCGGCCCTTGAGCAGCTCCTGCTTGGCCGTGGTGTCTCCGGCGGCGGCCACGAGTGTCGTCAGCATGTCTTCGTGGGCGCCGACATCGTTGATCACCGTGCCCGGCTTGATGGTGCCCGGCCACTTGAGCGCACAGGGCACCCGGTAGCCCCCCTCCCACTGCGTGTTCTTCTCACCGCGAAACATCGTGCTGCCGCCGTCGGGCCAGGTGAAGGCCTCGGCCCCGTTGTCGGTGGAATACATCACGATCGTGTTCTCGGCCAGCCCGAGCTCGTCGAGCTTGGCGAGCAGCTCACCCACCTGCCGGTCGTGCTCGACCATGCCGTCGGCGTAGATCCCCAGCCCCGTCTTCCCGGCCACGCCCTCCTTCAAGTGGGTGAAGATGTGCATCTTCGTCGAGTTCCACCAGATGAAGAACGGCTTGCCCGACTGCTTCGCCTTGTCCATGAACGCGAAGGTCTTTTCATTGACTTCTTCGTCGATCGTCTCCATCCGCTTCTTGGTCAGCGGGCCGGTATCGGTGATCTGGCCGTTCGCAAAGGAGTGGATCACGCCCCGCGGCCCGAACCGTTTCTTGAACGCGGGATCCTTCGGGTAGTCGGGATGCTCGGGCTCCTCCTCGGCATTCAGGTGGTAGAGGTTGCCGAAGAACTCGTCGAAGCCGTGGCTGGTGGGCAGCATCTCGTCACGGTCGCCGAGGTGGTTCTTGCCGAACTGACCGGTCATGTAGCCGCGGGCCTTGAGCAGCGTGGCGATCGTGGGGTCTTCCTTCTGCATGCCCTCGGGCGCTCCGGGCAGCCCGACCTTCGTCAGGCCGGTGCGGATCGGCGACTGCCCGGTGATGAAGGCGGCCCGCCCGGCGGTGCAGCTCTGCTGGCCATACCAGTCGGTGAACAGGGCTCCCTCGCGGGCGATCCGGTCGATGTTGGGCGTCTTGTAGCCCATCATCCCGAGGTTGTAGGACCCGACGTTGAACTGCCCGATGTCGTCACCCCAGATCACGAGGATGTTGGGCTGCTTGCCCGACTGGGCCGCCGCGGGAGTCGCGGGCAGGGCACAGGCGGCGATCACAGCGGCGACGGCCGCGAGGCGAAGGGGGGCGACGAAGCTCATGCGCGAAGCCATCTCCAGGAGGAATGAGATCAATGTCATAGAACCCGCTCACGATATCCGGCAATGCGGAATCCGACAGAACAGGCGGGGGCGGGTTCGGGCTTTACGGACGGCCGCCCGCTGACGGCTATCCGGGAAGCAGGTCCTCGCTACCATACGGCCGCCGCAGTCCGAGGCGGGTTTTGGTTTTCCCCGCATCCAAGCGGCGGGACTCCCATCATGCACACGCTCCAACAGCACTCGCTTCGACAAGGTGCGCTCGCCCTGCTCCTGGCCGCCGGCGGGCTGACGCCCGCCCTCGGGGCGACCCCCACGACCGATCCCCTGCCCTCCTGGAACGACGGCGCCGCCAAGCAGGCGATCCTCGACTACGTCGCCCGCGTGAGCGACGAGGCCTCGCCCGACCATGTGCCCACGCCCGAGCGAATCGCCGTCTTCGACAATGACGGCACCCTGTGGCCCGAATATCCGGTTCCCTTTCAGGCCGCCTTCGCCGTGGACCGGCTTCGCACGCGGGCGGCGGCCGAGCCGACGCTGGCAGACGACCCGATGGTCAAGGCGCTGCTCGCGGGCGATCTGGCGCCGCTCATGGCCGGCGACCGGCACGAGGGACTGCTCCACGTGATCGGCCTCACGCACGCCGGGCTCACCGTCGAGGAGTTTCAAGCGGCCGTCGCGGCCTGGATGGAGTCGGCCGAGCACCCGCGGTTCAAGCGCCGCTACGACCGCCTCACCTACCAGCCCATGCAGGAACTCCTCGCCTTCTTGCGGGCCAACGGCTTCAAGACCTGGATCGTGTCGGGGGGTGGGGCCGACTTCATGCGGGTCTGGTCGGAGCGGGTGTACGGGATTCCGCCCGAGCAGGTGATCGGCACCACCGGCCGGACTCGGTTCGAGCTGCGGGAGGATGGCCCCGCGCTCGTCAAGACGCTCGACCACCTGTTCGTGGACGACAAGGCGGGTAAGCCGGCAGCGATCCACCAGTTTCTCGGCCGCCGTCCGCTCGCCTGCTTCGGCAACAGCGACGGCGACCTGGCGATGCTGCAATACACGACCGTCGGCAATCCGCGGCCAGCGCTCGGCGTGATCGTGCACCACACCGACGGCGACCGGGAGTATGCCTACGACGCCCATCCCAAGGGCACCGGCCGGCTGATCGAGGCCCTGGCGGAGGCCCCGCGCCGCGGATGGAAGGTCGT
This sequence comes from Pirellulales bacterium, assembly GCA_044374735.1. Lineage (GTDB taxonomy): Bacteria > Planctomycetota > Planctomycetia > Pirellulales > UBA1268 > QWPN01. Next base: position 11,210 of record JBILOA010000002.1, read on the forward strand.
GGACATGAAGCGTGACTGGGCGGATGTCTTCGGCGGTGATCCAGGCGAGGCTCGCAAGTCACCCTAGTCGGCGGCCCCGCCCCCGAGGCGGTTGGGCGTCACTGCTTTGCGTCCAGCTGCTCCTGCTTCAGCGTCTTCTTGATCGCGCCGTCGAAGTCACGCTCGAAATCAGCCGGGCTCAGGGTCACGTTCGGGGCGGGCTGGCCCGGCTCCGCGCCCCCTTCCCAACGGAGGTTGCGGATCGCCCGCGGGCCCATCCAGGCTTTCGCGTCCACTTTGACCGCCTGGCCGTCCCGCACGACCGTGCCACTCGGTGAGATGGACAACTCGGTGACGGTCCGCCAACTGGTGAGCGGCTCGCTGACCTTGGGATCGGTGGCCACGAGTTCGCCCAGACGCACCGAGACGGTCTGCCAATCCGGCGACCCGGTCAGAGGCTTTACGACCGCGTAGTCCACGGCGGGCTTGCCGGGAACCATCGCGCCCCAAGCGTTGGTGTTGACGGTCACGACCACCTGGTTGTCGCTCTCACACCGGACCTCGAACGTGAGCGTCGCCCCGTCGGGACCGCGCCACGTGGGATCCTTCAGCTTGCGGGTGTGCGCGGTCCACAGCGGCGGATGACCCCAGTTCAGGAGATACCAGTCGTGCCAGCCCCGCGATCCGTCGTCGATGAGCCGCTCGGGCTGGTCGGTGGCCTGCACGCCCGCGGCCCGCAACGCCTCGGGTCCGGCCGAGACCATGCGCGAGCTGATGACGAAGGTGCCGGCCAGGTCGGGGTTCGGGCTCTGCGGGCCGGTCCGATAGTCCGCCGGCGCGTCGTACACCACGTTCGCGAATGCGAAGATGGGCTGGTCGAGGCTCGGCACCGGGCAGGCGGCACGCCACTGCCCGTCGGTCTTCACGGCCCGAGCGTCCCGCCAAAACCGGGTCAGCGCGTGCGGATCGACCGCATAGAAAACATCGACCCGTCGGACGGGCAGGGCCTCATCCGGCGTGACGGTGACCTGCGGAACCCCGCCAGCCGCCTCCAGACCAAGCGCGATCTGCGGTGTCCTGGGCATCGTGAAGGCGGCACCCTTGAGGTGCTCGTCGAACCACAGCCACTCGGTGACCGCGTGCGCCTCGTCGTGCCGGTGATTGAAGTGCGGCGAGATGCTGAACCGCAGGCGGTCGTCGGATAGGTTCCGCCAGTTCCAGGCCATGTTGTCGATGTGGGCGTGGAAATCGTTGGTGGGCGAGAGCCAGAGCACGGGGCAGGTGAGGAGCGGCAGGTAGGCGTTGTCGGAGACGCAGCCCAGTTCCATGGCCGTGCGCTTGGTCCGGCTGCCGCCGGGAACCGTGGCTTCGTTCTCGACGAGGTCTCCCGAGCCGCCGCAGGACGGCACGGCGGCTTTGACACGTTTGTCGATTCCCGCGAGGTTGGTGGTGAGCTTGCCACCCATGGAATGCCCGCGAACGCCGATCCGCGTCGCGTCCACTTCGGGCTGCTGCTCCAGGAGGGTGATCCCGCGGCGGGCTGCGATCAGCACGAGAAACCAGTTGCTGTTCCGCGGTGACTCGTACGGATCGAGCGTGTAGTCGTCCGGCGTGAGCGCACCGGCAAAATGGTTCGCCTTGTTGCGCTGCGGCGGATGGGTCGCGTCAAGCCTGCCCCAGTCGGTCTGCGGACCGTCCCAGACTTCCTGGCCGAGCCGCATCGGATTGCCGCCCCAGTTGAGCGAGATGACTGCATATCCTCGCTTGGCCCACGTCACGACGCTGCCGAGCGAAGCCGACTGCCCGCCGCCGTGCAGATCAATGATCGCGGGCAGCTTCGTGCCCCCCTTCGGGAAGCCATAAAACGCTGCAACCGTGGCGGGCTCCCCTTTGAAGACGCCCACCCGGTAGCGAATGATCCGGCACACCACCCCATCCTGCTCCCACTGCTTCAGCACCTCGGTGTCAAGCGGCTCTTTCCCCGGATCGAAGCCGGCCCAGAGTTCGGCGACGGTCATGGGCACCTTGCCGGCCTCGAGCGCGGGGAGCGTCTCGGCGGCGGCCACCAACGGCACGGCGTGGAACAGGATTGCAATAGCCCATCGGATCATCACGGGTCGCAACTCCTTGGTTCGGCGAGGGAGATCGTCAGGCCCCGAGCGGCAGCGGCCGATGCGAGCCGCACCGCCCCGACCGCCACCGCTCAGAGTAACAGCCCGGCGGCGATGCGGTGGATGGCCTCCGGCAGCGTCTGACATTCGGCCGCGAAGACGCGGGCCGCGAGTGATTCCGGGCTGTCATCCGACAGCACCGGGACCGCCTGCTGGAGCAGAACCCGACCGTGGTCGTATTCGTCGTCCACCAGGTGCACCGTGCAGCCCGAGACCGTACAGCCCCGCTCGAGCACCGCCCGGTGCACGTTCATGCCATGGAAGCCCCGGCCACCGAAGGCCGGCAGGAGCGACGGATGAATGTTGATCACGCGGCCTGCGAAGTCAGGCGGGATCCGCACGAGATGCAGAAACCCCGCCATCACCACGAGATCGGCCCGAACCTCGCGACATGCGGCGAAAATCGACTCGCTCCAGCGATCGACCCCCTGCCCTCCCGGCGGCAGCACCCGCACCGGCACGCCCGACCGCTCGGCGATCCTCGCGCCCCGCACATCGGCCCGGCTGGATACGACCACTGCGACCGACGCGGGCAACGTGCCACCGTCGATCCGTTCGAGCAGATTCTCGAGCGTGCGGCCAGAGCCGGAAAGCAGGACGGCCAGCCGGAGGTGACGCGGGTCAGCCATGGGCCGCCACCGGCATGACGCCGATCACGAGCGGGTGACCGTCGATCTCGACCGACTCGCCCTCGATGGCGGCCCCGTCGCTGACGCTGGCCGCGGCCGCGAGGGTCTCCGCGGACACATAGTCGAGATGGGCTTCGAGGGCCGCCCGCAGTTCGGCCGAAGGGGTGGCGAAAGCGAGCGTGACCCGATCCGTGAACTCGAGATCGAGCGCCTTGCGGCGGGTCTGCACCGCGTGCACCACCTCGCGGACGAGGCCCTCCGCCACGAGTTCCGGCGTCAGCTCCTTAGCCACCACCACCACGGCCCGCGGCCCCTCGGCGGCCGCCCAGCCCGGCTTGGCGGTCGTCCGCACGAGCACGTCTCCCTCCTCGAGCAGCGCCTCACCGCCGCCCGCGAGCAGCAGTCGCGCCCCGCCCGAGTCGTGGATGCTCTTCAAGATCGCGGCGGCATCGGCCGTGGTGAGCGCCTGCTTTACCTTGGGCAGGTCCTTGCCCAGCCGTGGCCCCAGTTTCTTGAGGTCCGGAAGGATCGCTCGCTCGATGTAGCGGTCGGGCTCTCGGCAGATCTCGAACTGTTTCACGTTCAACTCGTCGCACACGAGATCCGCATGGGACGCGAGCCACGCCTCGTCACCCGACGCCGGATCGGCGAGGATGACCTCCACCTTCGACAAGGGCTGCCGCACTTTGAGCTTCTCGGCGGCTCGGGCCGCCCGGCCCAGCGAGGCCACGTCGCGAACGACCGCCATCCGCCGCACGAGGTCGCGGTCGACGAGCGACTCATCGCCCGCCGGGTAATCGGTCAGGTGCACGCTCTCCGGAGCCCGCCCGCCGAAGGCCACCACCGCGAGATTCCGCCAGATCGCCTCGCTCACGAAGGGTACGAATGGCGCCGCCAGCCGGGCGATCGTGAGCAGCGTTTCATAAAGCGTCCAGTAGGCGTCGAGCTTGTCGGGATTGGTCTCCGGGCCGCCGTCGGCCTTGCCACCAGCCCAGAAGCGGTCGCGGCTGCGGCGCACGAACCAGTTGCTGACGGCGTCGACGAGCTTCGAGAGTTCGCCAGCCGCGGCGAAGTGGTCGTAGCCGTCGAGGCGATCCACCATCACGGCCGCGGTCGAATGCAACTCGGACAGCATCCAGCGATCGAGTTCGCTCCGCTCGGACGCCGGCCGCCAGCCACGGGCCCTCGCGAGGTCGGCGTGATCGAGTTGTCCCGGATCGGCCAGCAACGCCGCCGGATCGAAGCCGTCGATCTGGGCGTAGATCACGAAGAACGAATAGACGTTCCAGAGCCGCAGCAGAAACTCCGGCACGCTCTCCCGGATCGCCCGCTCGCTGTAGCGGATGCTCGTCCACGGGGGCTGGCCGGCCAGGAAAAACCACCGCAGGGCATCGGCCCCATAGGCGTCAAAGATCTCGGCCGGCTCGCGGTAGTTCCGCCGGCTCTTGCTCATCTTCTGCCCGTCTTCGCCGAGCATGTGGCCGAGCACGATGCAGGTCTTGAAGGGATGGGGATACTCGCCTGGTGGCGCGGCGGCGCCGGCAGGCAGGTGGCCCTCGGAGCCAGCCCCGAACAGCAGCGTGCTGATCGCCAACTGGCTGTAGAACCAGCCGCGGGTCTGATCGATGGCCTCGGAGATGAAGTCGGCGGGGAACTGTGCCGCGAAATCGTCGTGGCCCGTGTGGGGCCAGCCCCACTGGGCGAAGGGCATGCAGCCCGAGTCGAACCAGCAGTCGATGACCTCGCCCACCCGCCGCATCCGCTTGCCGGCCGCGAAGGGAGAGTCGTAGGTGACGGCGTCGATGTAGGGCTTGTGGACGCGAAGATCCTCCGACAGACCGGGCCTGGCCCGCTTCGCCTCGGCAAAGACCTCGGTGCCACTCACACCCGGCTTCGCCAGGAGCGCGTCGTACGACGGCACCGCCTCGGCCTTGCCCGTCTCCTCGCACACCCAGATCGGTAGCGGCGTGCCCCAATACCGCTCGCGGGACAGCGCCCAGTCGACGTTCGACTCGAGGAAGTTGCCGAACCGGCCGTGTTTGATGTGGTCGGGCAGCCAGTGCATCTGCTCGTTGTTGGCGAGCATCTGCTCGCGAAACCGGCTCGTGCGGATGAACCAACTCTCCCGCGGATACTGGATCAGCGGGTCCTGGTCGGCCCGCCAGCAGAAGGGATAGTCGTGGAGGTATTGCTCCTGGTGCACGAGCAGCCCCCGGGCCCGGAGGTCGCGAGTGATGTCGCGGTCGCAGTCCTTCACAAACCGGCCCGAACCCATCGGGAAGGCATCGGTGAACGTGCCGTCGGGGGCCACGGCGTTGAGCAGCGTCGGGCCCTGCCCGGGGGCGAAGCGGCCCTGCTCGGCCACCAGCACGCCGTAGTCGACCTCGCCGAAGGCCGGCGCGATGTGGACGACGCCGGTTCCTGAATCCGTGGTCACGAAGTCGGCCGCCACCACCCGCCAGGCCGCAGGCTCGCTGCCCCCAGCGGCGAGCAGCGCGGGCACGGCCGGCCCCGCCGGTCGATAGATGTCGAACGGGGGCAGATACGAGCGGCCCACGAGCGCCGCCCCCGGCATCCGTTCCACCACCTCGAAGGTCTGCTTCAGCTTTTCGCCGAGGCCCCCGGCCAGCGGCTCCGCCACGACATATTCCGCCGCCTCGGCCAGCCCGCCATCCGCTGCCGCCGCTCGGAGCACGACATACTCGAGGTCGGCCTTCACCGCGGCGAACTGGTTGGACGGGAGCGTCCAGGGCGTCGTCGTCCAGGCGAGGAGACTGCGGCCGGTGGGGGCGCCGGCGTCGTCGAGCAGCGGAAACGCCACGTACACGCTCGGGTCGGCCACCTGGCGGTAGCCCTGTCCCACCTCGCCGCTTGAAAGCGCCGTTCCGCCCTGTGCCCACCACCAGACGATCTTGTGCCCCTTGTAGAGCAGCCCGCGGTCGAAGAGCGTGGCCAATGCCCACCAGACGCTCTCCACGAACGACTTGTGATACGTCACGTAGGCCTTGGAAAGATCGATCCAGAAGCCGATCCGCTCGGTGAGCGATTCCCACTCCCTGGTGTAGCGCCAGACGCTCTCCTGGCACTTGTGGATGAAGGGCTCGACCCCGTAGGCCTCGATCTCGGCCTTCGAGTGGATGCCGAGTTCCTTGCACACCTCCACCTCGACCGGCAGGCCGTGGGTGTCCCAGCCGGCCTTGCGCTCGCAGTATTCGCCCCGCATCGTGCGGTAGCGGGGGTAGAGATCCTTGATCGTGCGGGTCAGGCAGTGGCCCGGATGAGGCATCCCGTTGGCGGTCGGCGGCCCCTCGAAGAACACGAACCGCGGCCCGTCCCGCCGGGCGGCGAGCGATTTTTCGTAGATCCCGGCCCCCCGCCAGAACGCGG
>JBILOA010000148.1:0-5442 GCA_044374735.1 Pirellulales bacterium
ATCATCGCTGCTCATTGCCGATTGGCGGCCTCTCGTGGCGAGGATCGTCGGCGAGGTGCTCGCCGGAACGCCGCCCAGCGAAATCGCCGCAGGCTTTCATCGCGCGGTTGCCTCCCTGATCGACGATGTCCGCGATCGCCTCGCGCCAGACTCGCCCGCCGTCGGCCTCACCGGCGGCGTGTTCCAGAATGCCCGGCTCGTCGAGGACGCCCTCGCGCGGCTGCGGAACGCGGGCTGCGACGCCCTGCTCCATCATCTCGTGCCGCCCAACGACGGCGGCCTCGCCCTCGGGCAGGCCGTTCTGGCCCGCGGCCAACTCGCAGGGGCGTCGCTCAGCCGGCCGTGAGCCCGGCCCGCTGTTCGGCGAGATAGGCGAGCCACTCGTCGAGGCCGGCACCGGTCTTGGCCGAGGTCTCGAAGACCCTCATCCCCGGCCGCACGGTGTCGATGTTGGCCCGGGCGAGTTCGCGGTCGAAGTCGCAGGCCGTCGCCAGGTCGAGTTTCGTGAGCGCCGCCACGTCGGCCGTGTTGAACAGCCCCGGATACTTGAGCGGCTTGTCCTCTCCCTCGGTCACGGAGAGCAGCGCGAGCCGGACCGATTCGCCGAGATCCCAGCTCGTCGGGCAGACGAGGTTGCCGACGTTCTCAATGAAGAGATACCGCAGGCCGGCCAGGTCCCAGCCCTCGAGGTGCTTCGCCACCATGTCGGCCTCGAGGTGGCACAGGCCATGGGTATTGATCTGCCGCACCGGCGCGCCGCTCTCCGCGAGCCGCCGGGCGTCGTTGTCGGTCTCGAGGTCTCCCACGACCGCGGCGCAGGCCTCGCCCCGCTCCGCGAGCCGCACGAGCGTCTCCTTGAGGAAGGTCGTCTTGCCGGTGCCCGGGCTCGAGACCATGTTCACCACCAGCAGCCCGAGCCGCTCGAACCCGCGCCGCATCTCGCGGGCGAGTTCGTCGTTGGCCTTGAGGATCTTGGTGCGTACTTCGAGGATCCGAGGCCCGCTCATGCCGCGCCCTCCACCTCGGCGGCAAGCACGAGCGACTCGAGTTCGAGTTCGTGTCCCGCTCGCACGTCGCCGCTGCGCACCCCACACTCCGGACACGCGAGGGGCACGAGCCCCGGTAGATCGACCTCCCGCTGGCATGACGGACACCAGATCCGCACGGGCACCTCGACGATCTCGATCGCCGCGGCCTCGAACGCCGTGCCCTGGGCCGCCATGGTCAGGGCCGACCGCAGGGCGTCGGGCACGACGCCTGCCAGCCGCCCGACCCGCAGCCTGACGGCCGCGACCGGGCCGCCGCCCGCGGCCCGCAGGTGACCCTCGGCCAGATCGATCACCCGCATCGCGATCGACAGCTCGTGCATGGTTTCACCATGTGGTTGCCTTCTATAGTAGAGGGTGGCGAATGAGCAGCAACTTCCCGAAATCTGAAGTCGGACCGACGTCGGGCGACGTGGTCGTCGTCGGCTGCGGCAACGTTTTGCGGGGCGACGATGGGGTCGGCCCCGAGTGCGTGCGGCTGCTCGTCGAGGCGGGTCTCCCGACGGGCGTGACCGCGATCGACGCCGGCACCAGCGGCGCCGACGTGGTCCTGAGCCTGCGCGAGGCGAACCGCGTGATCCTCGTCGACGCCTGCCGGTCAGGGCGGCCGCCCGGCTCGCTCCTGAGCCTCTCGGCCGCCGAACTCGCCGAGATTCCCTCGGCGGGCCCGCTCGACATCCATGCGTTTCGCTGGCTCGACGCGGTCAGGCTGACCAGCGCCCTCGCCGGTGAGCAGCCCGGGCCAACGGTCTCCGTCTGGCTCGTCGAGGGCGACGAGTTCGCACCGGGGAGCGGGCTCTCGCCGCCCGTCGCCACCGCCGTCGCCCGCCTCGCGCTCGACCTGAAGGCGGAACTCGCAGCGGCCGCCCCAGGAGCCTGAAGCATGTGCCTTGCCGTGCCGGGAAAGGTCGAGTCGATCCGCGACGAGAGCGGCACCCGCATGGGCCGGGTGAACTTCGGCGGCGTCGTCAAAGACGTCTGCCTCGCCTACCTGCCCGAGATCGCCGTGGGCGACTACGCGCTCGTCCACGTCGGCTTCGCGATCTCGCGGATCGACGAGGCCTCGGCCCAGGAGACGCTCCGCACCTTCGCCGAGCTCGGAATCCTCGCCGAGGGCCTGGCCGAACTGCGAGCGAGCGACGAGCCCGCGCCGCCTCCATGAAACATCTCGCCGAATACCGCGACGCAGACACCGCCCGGCGGCTGGCCGCCGAGATCGGCCGGATCGTGACCCGCCCTTGGGCGATCATGGAGGTTTGCGGCGGTCAGACCCACTCGATCATCCGCCACGGCATCGACCAGCTGCTGCCGCCCGAGGTCGAGCTGATCCATGGGCCGGGCTGCCCGGTCTGCGTGACGCCGCTCGAGACGATCGACAAGGCGCTGGCGATCGCCCGCCAGCCTGGCGTCACGCTCTGCTCGTTCGGCGACATGCTCCGCGTGCCCGGCTCCCACGAGGATCTGTTCGCCATCAAGGCCGCCGGCGGCGACGTCCGCGTGGTCTACTCGCCGCTCGACGCCGTCGCGCTCGCCCGGGCCCGTCCCGAGCGGCAGGTCGTGTTCCTCGCCATCGGCTTCGAGACCACCGCGCCGGCCAATGCGATGGCCGTGAAGCTGGCGGCCCGCGAGCGGCTGCCCAACTTTTCCCTGCTCGTCTCCCACGTGCTGGTGCCGCCCGCCATCCGGGCGATCGTGCTGTCGCCGGGCAATCGCGTGCGGGCGTTTCTGGCGGCGGGCCACGTCTGCAGCGTGATGGGCACCTGGCAGTATCCGCCGCTGGCCCGTGAGTTCGGCGTGCCGATCGTGGTGACCGGCTTCGAGCCGCTCGACCTGCTCGAGGGCATCCGCCGCACGGTCGTGCAACTGGAGGCGGGCAGGCACGAACTGGAGAACGCCTACCCGAGGGTGGTCACGGAGCGGGGCAACGAGCCGGCGCAAGCCGTGATCGGCGAGGTCTTCGCCCCGGTCGACCGGGCCTGGCGGGGCATCGGCGTGATCCCCGAGAGCGGCTGGAGGCTGGCCGAGGCCTACGCGGCGTTCGACGCGGAGCGACGGTTCGACGTGAGTGGCATCACGGCCGTGGAGTCGCCGCTGTGCAAGAGCGGCGAGGTGCTCAAGGGCGCGCTCAAGCCAAGCCAGTGTCCCGCCTTCGGCAAGGAATGCACGCCGCGGACGCCCCTGGGGGCGACGATGGTGTCGAGCGAGGGCGCCTGTGCGGCCTACTACAACGCCGGGCGGACGTGATGGCAGGAGACACGCAGCCCGACGTCGCGAGCTTCACCTGCCCAACGCCCCTGCGGGACCGGCCGCAGATCGTGATGGGCCACGGCGGCGGCGGGGCGTTGTCCCGCGATCTCGTCGAGCACGTGTTCCTGCCGGCCTTCGGCAATCCGGTGCTCGACCGGCTCGGCGACGGGCGGGAGGCGGCCGGCTCGCCTTCTCGACCGACTCCTTCGTCGTCCGACCGCTTCTCTTCCCCGGCGGCTCGATCGGCGAACTCGCCGTCAACGGCACGGTCAACGACCTCGCGATGAGCGGGGCCGATCCGCTCTGGCTCTCGGCGGCCTTCATCCTGGAAGAGGGCCTGGCGATCGCCGACCTGGCCGCGATCGTGGCCCGGATGGCGGCAGCCGCGAGGACGGCGGGCGTGACGATCGTGACCGGCGACACGAAGGTGGTCGAGCGGGGACGCGGCGACGGGCTCACCATCACCACGGCCGGGATCGGCGTCGTGCCCGCGGGCGTCGACCTCGGGCCGCATCGCATCCGTCCCGGCGACGCGGTGCTCGTGAGCGGCACGCTCGCCGATCACGGGATGGCGATCATGAGCGTCCGCGAGGGGCTTGGGTTCGAGGCCGCCATCACCAGCGACACGGCTCCGCTCCACCGCCTCGTGGCCGCGCTGCTCGCCGCCTGCCCGGGCGTGTGCATGCTGCGCGACCCGACCCGCGGCGGCGTGGCCGCGAGCCTCAACGAGATCGCCACCGCCGCCCGGCTCGGCGTCGAGATCGACGAGCGGGCGATCCCCGTCGCTCCCGTGGTCGCCAGCGCCTGCGAGATCCTCGGCCTCGACCCGCTCCAGGTCGCCAACGAGGGCAAGCTGCTGGCCGTGGTGCCGGCCGACTCGTCCGCCGTCGTCCTCGACGCGCTGCGGGCCCACGACCTCGGACGGCACGCCACGGTGCTCGGGCGGATCGTGGCCGCGCACCCGGGCATCGTGGCGGTGCGGACGGTCCTCGGCGGCAGCCGGATCGTGCCGCTGCCGCTCGGCGAGCAGCTGCCGCGGATTTGTTGACTCGGCTGCACGGCCCTCCCGGGCCCGTGCAGCCTTGGCGAGGCGGAGGGCACGCCGAGGGTGCCCTCGCCTCGCGGTAACCGGCCTCCTGCCGGACGTGTTCGTGCGCGGTGCGGCGCCCTGCGCTCGCCCTGCGCGTCGCCGCAGGGTCTGCGTGACCGATACCATCGGTAGCGCGCCGGCGGCACAAACGTCCGATTGAATCGCCACAGGGTTGCGGAAATCCTCGGGCACAGGCGATGATGGCGCGGGCACGCGATCCCGCATGGGCGACGACGCGTTTTCTGTCGTCCGCTCCCCTCGTGGAACTCTCCCGTGTCCATCGCCGTCAATGACCACGCGGTGCCGCGTCACGGTACGCACTGGGAATATCTGGTGCCGATCGTGACGGTCCACCTGCTGGCGGGTCTGGCGCTGATACCCTGGTGCTTCAGCTGGTCGGGGCTCGCGCTCGCCCTCGCGGGCACGCTCGTTTTCGGCACGCTCGGCATCAACCTCTGCTACCACCGATTGCTCGCGCACCGCAGCCTCAAGGTGTCGCGGGGGCTCGAGCGGTCGCTGGCCACGATCGCCCTCTGCTCCCTGGAAGACACGCCCGCCCGCTGGGTCGCCAACCACCGGCTCCACCACGTCCACTCCGACGACGAGCTCGACCCCCACTCCCCCCGCGACGGCATCGGCTGGTCGCATGCCGGCTGGCTGTTTCGCCGCGCCCCCGACCGCCGCACCTACGCCTTCTTCGACAAGTATGTCCGCGACATCCTCGCCGACGACTACTACCGCTGGCTCGAGCGGCATCCGCTGGCGATCCTCGGGATCTACGCGATCCATGCCGCCTGCTTCGCCGGCGCCGGGCTGGCCGTCGGCCGCCTCACCGGCGGCGACTGGGCCCACGGCCTGCAACTGGCCGCGAGCTGGCTCGTGTGGGGCGTGTATGTCCGCACGGTGCTCGTCTGGCACATCACGTGGAGCGTCAACTCGCTGACGCACCTGTTCGGCTACCGCACCTACGAGACGGACGAGGACAGCCGCAACAACTGGTTCGTGGGGCTGGTGGCGATGGGCGAGGGCTGGCACAACAACCACCACCACGATCCGGCC